>JAFAHG010000079.1 GCA_019237315.1 Actinomycetota bacterium | reverse complement strand
GAGTTCCACGAGGCCGAGTTCCAGGAGGCCGAGTTCCAGGAGGCGCTGTTCCAGGAGACGGAGTTCCAGGAGGCGCTGTTCCAGGACGCCGAGTTCCACGACGCCGAGTTCCAGGAGGCGCTGTTCCAGGAGGCGTTTGTTCCCGCGGCGCTGTTCCAGGAGGCGGCATTGAAGCTGACGCTCGACCCGTTGACCCCGTTGCCCGTCGTGACGTAGTTTTCGAGTCCCGCGTTCGGGTTCGGCGGGTTGTTGATGTTCACGGCCTGGTCGCCCTGGATAACGCCGACGCCGCCCGCGCTGCCGAGCGAGTTGCCGGCCTTCGCGGTGAGCATCAACGCACCCTTCACCTGATCAGGCGTCCACGTCGGATGCTTAGCGAGGATGTTCGCCGCTGCACCCGCGACGACCGGCGCCGCGAACGACGTGCCGGAAAGCTGGATGTAGCTTCCCCCGCTCAGCGCTGCGAGGACGTTCTGATCCGGATGCCCGTTGGCCTGCGCAGCGACCATCGCGGCCGTGACCACGCTGCTGGGCCGCTCGGTCGCCAGCGTCGAGCTTGGCGGCTGCGGGCCGATCATGTAGCGGCCGGGAGCTGACAGCTCAGGCTTGAAGAACCCGTCGACCGTGTAGCCATACGCCGACCAGGGAGCCATCGAGGCCTTGTTCGGATTGGTCGAACCATCGGTGTCCGCCGCGCCGACTGTGATCACGAACGGGTCGTCACCGGGGCTGTAGATCACACCGCTCGGCGAGCCGTCGGTGTTGCCGTAGTTTCCGGCCGCGACCACGACCGTGATGCCGTGGAACCACAGCTGCTCCACCGCGCGGTCGAGCGGGTCGATGTAGAACGGTGCCGTGATGTCGCTGTGCAGCGAGAAGTTCACGACCTTGATGTTGTAGGTCGACGCGTTGTTCAAGATCCACTGACACGCGTTGATGATGTCGCTCGTCAGTCCCATCCCGTCCGCGCCCATCACCTTCACACTCACCAGGTTGGCGCCCGGGTTGGCCCCCGTCATGCCCGTGAGGCCGTCCGCCGCGATGCCGGCCACGAATGTGCCGTGCCCGTTGTCGTCCTGCGTGCCCTGACCATCTGTCAGCGTGCTCAGGTCGACCGAAGCGATCACGCGGTTGCCGAAGTCGGGCAAGGCCGAGTCGACACCCGAGTCGACGATCGCGATCGACGGGATTTTCTTGACGAAGTTCGGGTCCTTGTCGGGCCCCCAGTTCTGGGCGCTGTGCGACTCATACGGCCAGAGCTGCGTCGAGGAGTAGTTCACCGGCGGAGTCGCGGCCGACTCGTTCACCAGCCCGTTCGGGGTGATCGCGAGCAGCCCAGCCGGATGCGCGGCCAGGTTCACGATCTCGTCGCCCGTCAAGGTCGCGGCGACGCCGCTGATCGACGAGAACTCAGCTGTGATCTGCTGCTGCAGGATCTGGTCGCTGAGTTGGCCGACGCCGGCATGGGCCTTGCTGTCGGCCGCCTGCGCTTGCGTGATGCCGGCCTGCGCGGCGGCGACGGCCTGCTGCGCCTGCGCGACGACCTGCGCCTTCTGCTGTGCCTGCGCCTGAGCCTGGGCGGCGTCTTGCTGGGCTTGGGGCGCCTTCTGTGCGAGGTCTTTCGCGGTGTTTGCGGCCTGGTTGGCGGCGTCGTCCGCCTTTTGCGCGGCGTTCTTGTCGCTGCCGGCGTCGGCGATCTTCGCCGCGGTTGCAAGTTGCGCGGCGGTGGCCTGTGCGGCAGCCGCTGCCTTTGCGGCCTGCGACGCGGCTTGTGCCTTCGTGGTCGCCACTGCCTGGGCCTGAGCCAGGTCGCTCTGCGCCTGGGTCAGCTTCTGCTCGGCCTGTGCGAGCTGCTGAAGTGCCTGCTGCACGTTCTGGTCGGCCTTGGTGGCAGCGTCCGCGAGCTGGTGGTTGGCCTGCGCGGCGAACTGCGCGACCTGCTGCGCAACGTGCGCGGCATCCCTGCTGCCGTCGCCCTGAACGATCACGTTGAACATGTCGTGGGGGCTCGTCTGCGCCTGCGCGAGGAGCTGGCTTGAGATGTAGAGGTTGCTCGAGCCGGAGCCGTTTGCGTCCTTCACGGCGGTCGTCCGGCCGAGCGCGGTCCACGGCAGAAGCATGGCCGCGGCGGTCCCGACAGTGAGCGCGACGAGGGAACGTCCGCCCTTGCCCCACAGCGCGCTCGCGCGCGCACCGTCGCCGCGCTTTCCCCCCGTCCCCCAGAGGGCGCTCGCCCTCGTGCCGTGCTCGTCGCCGAAAGACCTTGACATGGCTTCAGCTCCCCCTCCGCGCCCAAGCGCGGGTCCGCAGTTGCCGCTGGAAAATGCTCGCGCACCGTAGGACAGGTCTTGCGGCAACGCTTCCCCTTTTTGGGGTAGGTCCGACGGCCTACCGTGAAGTTCCCCCGTTCGAGTGACCCGAAGGAGGGAGCAAAGTTACGTCGATGTGATGCGGCGCCCGCTGACGGTGGAAATCGCCGGTGCGCGCAGGGCCGGAGTGCTCTCCCGTCTCGTCGGCGCCGGCGACGGGACGACGGCGCCCCGGAAGCTCCGCTGGAAGCTCGACGAGAGTGCGATCGACCGGCTCGCGTCGAAGCTGCGACGGCGACCGCGATGGCGGCAGATATCCCACACCCCGTACCCGCGTGGGCGCCGCGCACGCCGAATTCCCTTGCGTCGTAGCCGGGAGGCGTCGCGAAGCGCGCTGCTGATCGGCGCGAATCCGTCGCTTTGCCCGCGCGGCGGACGGAGGCCGGCACCAGGGTTACCGGCCTCCCCGCCGGCCGCGCGTCTTAGCCGCTGTTACTGGCGCTGCTGCTGGCGCCAGTAGCCGGCGCAGCGGGGGTGCTCGGCGCGGACGGCGTCGAGCGGAGGTGCCGGTGGCCCTGCGACTGAGCTCCCGGTTTCGTGGAGGCGCCGGAGGCCGCAGCGGCGGGGCTGCTTGCTGATGCAGCGGCGCCTGCGTTATTGCTCGACGGCTGAAGGCTCGCCGCGCTCCCACTGTGACGGCTGCCGCCGACCGTGCTCTGGCTTGCGGCCTTCGCCTGCTGGGCGGCGGCCTTCGCGCTTTCGCGCAGCGCCTGCGCGGCTTGCTCGGCTGACTGGACCGCCTGGCGCAGGTCGGTGCGGAGTGCCTGGTTCGCGCTGACCATCGCCTTGACGACTGGAGCGATCTGGCCGTCCGTCTCCTTGGCCGCGTGTGCAGCCTTCCAGTCACCATCGAGCTGCTGCCAGTCGGACTTGATCGTGTCGTTTGCCGTCTGCCGATCGCTCGTGAGCTGCTTCCAGTCGCCGTTGAGAGTGGTGGCGATCGTGGCGCGGTCAGTGGTGCTGGCGAGCGCTTGCACGTCGGTCTGGATCTTGCTCGCATCCGCAACGATCGTGTCGTGGAGCGACTGGACGTCGGTTTGCGTTTTCGTGATGTCTGCCTGCACGGCTGCGGGTACCGGCGCAGCCGTGGAGGCCGCCGCGGAGCCGGTAATCAGAGCCGCGGAAGCGAGTGCAGCTGCCGCTGTCGTCTTGCCGAAGACGCTCATGCTCGTGTTCTGCGTCCTTTCTAGTTTCCGGGGACGCCTGCCGCTACCCCCACTCTCGACGCAAGAACAGCGAAGCTTGAGCCGCACGTCTCCCTCGGACGAGGGGAGCAGCGACGCCGACGAGCTCGCGTTACTGTCACGAACAAGGCGGCAACGTCAGCCTGAGGAACGGCGGCCCGCCGCTTGGCTGCATAAATGCTCATAGCCGCGCGCGTGGCGATAGTCGATGTGACGCGAACGGCGCGTTCTTCGTGGGTGCGCGCGGCGTGGAGCGCGGTTAGGCCCGCAGCGACCTGACGCCCGTGGTGGCGAGGGCGGTTCCGGCGAGCATGAACGTGGCGGTGACGGCAAGCTGAGCGGCGCCCACGAAGGAGGGTGCATGTGCGTTCACGGCCGCGAACCAGACGGCGGCGCCGACCATCATGACGATCATGGTCGCGACGACGGTGAGCGCGAGGGGCGCGTGGGCGCGCACCTTCGCAACACGCCGCGCCGCCAGCGCTGCGGCGTGAGTCCACGCGAAGAGCGAGAAGACTGCAGACACGACGAAGATAGAGGCGGCGACGATGTCGTGATGGAGCGCGACGGCAACCAGTGCAGCGGCGGCGAGGAGGGTTGTCGCGGAGGCGATCAAGATCGGCCGTCGAAGCCTCGACCAGCCGCCGCTGCGCAGATCACGCACAAAGGACGGCAGCGCGAGCGTGACGCCGGCAAGAACCGCCGCACTACCGATCGCGGCCGCAGCCTGCACGACATCGAACGCGACCGTCGGAACTGCGCGGTCGTTCGCCGCGACGACTACCTGCCAGTGCTCCGATGTCTTCTGGAATCCCATGCCACCAATGACGAACACAGACCACGCCCAGAGCACCAGCCCCTGTGGCGGGACCGTGCCGCACAGGCGTTCGCGCAGCCCGGACGCGACCACGTCTGCCCGCACGCGCCAAGTGAGCGGCTCCGCCTCGAGCAGCGCGAGCAGCTCGTCGCCGTAGCGCTCACGCCAGCGCCGCGGGTAGATCCGAAGAAGCAGCTTCATGTCACCGGCGCCAGCCGTGACGTGGCTGTATCGACGATCTGACGCATCGCGGCGAGCGAGTCAGCAAGCTCGGTCGTCCCGGCGGCTGTCAGCCGATAGGGACGCCGACGGTCGTCGGCAGCGAGCGGCTCGATGAGCCCGCGCTCCTCGAGCCGACTGATCGCACCGTAGAGCGTCCCCGGGCCGAGGCGAACTCCAGCAAAGCTGTCGATATCAAGTAGGAGCGCGTGGCCGTGCTTCGGACCGGACGAGAGGCTCGTAAGGATCAGAAGGCCGGGGTCGTTCATGGAACGGACATTACTACGTGGAACGTAGTAGAGCAACTCGCAGTGGCCAGCGTGACGTGAGGGTTGACCGGACCCCATCTTTGGAGCCCGAGAAACCGAGACGTTGCAGCGAGCAGACGCGCGGCCTTCGAACTAATTCTCGCCGTGGCCGGAGGCCCGTCGCGAGTCGCCTACCGTCCCCAGTTCCTACCGTCCGAGCGTTTCCTTCGGCGGCATCCTTTACGTGGTCTACGTTCTCGTCCGTAGAGGAGACGTATGAGCGGGGTGCGGAACGCCCGCCGAGCCCTGAGCAGCTCGGTCTACCGGCCGCGCGCCGGCTCTTTTCGGAGATCTTCGGGACGTTCTTGCTCGTCATCGCCGGTGCAGGCGCCAGCGTCGTTGGGGTAGTCAGTCATGGCGCAATCAGCCGGTCGGCGGCTGTCGTCGCGCCCGGCCTGACGGTCATGGCGGTGATCCTGTTCATGGGCGCCGTTTCCGGCGCGCATCTGAATCCGGCCGTGACGATCGCCTTCGCGCTACGCCATGACTTCCCTTGGCGACGCGTCCCTGGGTACGTCGTCGCGCAGCTCGCCGGCGGGCTGCTTGCGTGTCTGTTTCTGCGTGCGCTGTTTGGAACGGCAGGCAAGTTGGGCGCGACGGTGCCCGGACGCGGAGTGGCGGATTGGAAGGCGGCGCTGGTCGAGCTTGCGCACACCGTCGGGCTGATCAGCACGATCCTCGGCACCGCCTCGCGTGCTCAAAACGTCGGGCCGCTTTCAGCTGTCGGCGTCGGTGGCTACATCGCTCTTGCCGGTCTCTGGTCGAGTCCGATCAGCGGCGCGGCGATGAACCCGGTGCGGTCGATTGCACCCGACGTCGTCCTCGGTCGCTTTGCGCACGTCTGGCTGTACGTCGCCGCTCCTTTCGCGGCGGCGTTCATCGCGGCGGCGTTTGCGTGGATTCTCCGTGGCGAGGGCGGCGATGTCGGCGGCGCGACCGCTGCAAGAGGCATCCTCAACGGCTGACGCCGATGACTCTCTAGAGATCGCCTTAATCGAAGAGGCCGCTTTTGCGGCCTCTTTGCAGTGGGCGCACCTGGGATCGAACCAGGGACCTCTCGCGTGTGAAGCGAGCGCTCTCCCGCTGAGCTATGCGCCCTTCAAAGCCGCGGCACCTGCGAGGGATCCTTAGGGCTGCTTCCTCCCGGATCTGACCCGGTTCGGAATCTCGCAGCGCCGCGGGCGCGCACAGTCTACCGCGGCTCACCGTTCGCTCATCCGCGCGGCCTACCGTCGAGGCATGCGTCGTGTCCTCGCAGGCGTTCTCGTCACTGCCTTCTCTCCCGCGTCCGCGCTCGGCGCGACCGGCGCGCAGCTCTTCGCGCAAGGGGGCTGCAGCGGCTGCCACACGCTCGCCGCAGCGGGGGCGACCGGCGACGGCGGCCCGAACCTCGACCTCCTGCGGCCGTCTGCGTCCGCAGTGCAGTCGCAGGTGACGAGCGGCGGCGGCGGGATGCCGTCATTCGGCGGCACGTTCACCTCCGCGCAGATCGCGACGCTCGCGGCATGGGTCTCCTCCGTCGCCGGCGGCACGAACGCCGGCGCGACCTCGGCGACGACGCCCGTCGTCACCGGTCTCCCGCCCGCGAAGGTGCGCGCGATTCAGCGGTCGCTCGCGCGGCTCGGCTTCTTCCACCACGTGGTCACCGGGTTCTACGGACCGGTGACGAAGGCGGCCGTCGCGGCGTTCCAGCGCTCTGTCGGTCTCACCGCCGACGGACTCTGGGGGCCGAAGACCGCCGCGGCAGTCGCGCGGCGCACCGGCTAGCGCGCCGGCAGGAGGCAGTGGTGCAGCGTCGCGAAGTCGTCCTGCACGAGCCGCATCGGCTTGCCGCCGTGGTGCGCCGGCGGATTGCCGTGGTAGTCGATCACCGCCGATCCCATCGCAGACGCGTACAGCGGGTCGAGACGCGCGAACGCCGCGAGTGCCTCGGCGACCGACGGATAGAAGCGAACCGTGAACGCGAGACCGTCCGGAGCGCTCCCTTTCACCGTGGAGCGGCCCGCCTCGACGAGGAACTGGTCGCTGTTCAGACATTGCGCGGCTTCGTCGGGCGACGCGGTTCGCTGCGGCGGCACCGGCGGTGTCGTCGGGGCGACGTTCCCTCCGCCGCCGCAGCCTGACGCGAACAGGACGAACAGGCCGAGCAACAGGCCCGCTACGGTCACGCGGTGATCCTTGCGACGGCCGCAACCGCGCTCGCGCTCGCGTCGCCGCTCGCCGGGAAGACGGTTGCGATCGATCCCGGCCACAACGGGGCGAACTACCTCCACACGGCGCAGATCGACCGGCTCGTGAACGCGGGCGGGTTCATGAAGGCCTGCGACACGACCGGTACCGAAACCGACGACGGTTACACCGAGGCGGCGTACAACCTCGACGTCGCGCTTCGTCTCGCGAAGATCCTCCGCGCGGACGGCGCGCGCGTCGTCCTCACGCGCACGACGAACACCGGGTGGGGTCCCTGCATCGACGAACGCGCCGCGATCGGCAACCGCGCCCACGCCGACGCGGCGATCTCGATCCACGCCGACGGCGGGCCGGCAACCGGTCGCGGCTTCCACGTCATCTACCGCCGCTCGCGGGCCCTCGCCCTCGCGATCCGGGACGCGTTCGCCGTAGGCACCGGGGAGCCGTACGCCGACTACGTCGGTCACGACGGCCTCGACCTTCGCACGGACCTCGGCGGACTGAACCTGTCGACGGTCCCGAAGGTGTTCATCGAGACGGGGAACATGCGCAACTCCTTAGACGCTCGCCGGCTCGAATCGTCTGCGTACCGGCAGCGGGAGGCAGCCGCGCTCGCGCGGGGGCTCCTCGACTTCCTGCGTTGACAGAGGGCGACCCCGCGCGCTAGCGTCGCCCGCGCAGGCTGCGGCGCCCCGACTACAAGGAGGCGCTATGGCGACCACGACCCCCCTCGAAACGCAGGTGAAGCTCGGCAAGCTGCCGGCCGTCACCGACGAACGCACGCTCGCACTCGCGAGATATCTCGACCCGGCGACGCTGCCGCTCCCGCCGGTCACGCTCGACCTCGCAGGCGCAGTCCGAGACTGGCCGATGTACGGCAACGACAGGATCGGCGACTGCACCTGCGCCGCGGCGGCGCACATGATCGAAGCCTGGACAGGCGCAAGCCGTGGCCAGCCGGTCGAGGTGACCGAGCACGCGGTCCTCTCGGCGTTCGACCGCGTGAAGATGCTCGATCCGTTGACGGGCCAGGAAGGTGCGCGCGGGCTGGACGTGCTCAAGTTCTGGCGCACGACCGGCATCGGCGGACACCGCATCGGCGCATTCGTCCGCGTTCCGCTCCGCGACCACGTGCTCGCACGCACGGGCGCATGGCTCTTCGGCGGGCTCTACGTGGGGTTGCAGCTCCCGCTGACCGTGCAGCAGCAGGAGGTGTGGGACTGGACGCACCGGCTCGACGGACCCGCGCGTCCCGGTTCCTGGGGCGGCCACGCCGTCGACGTCGTCGGCTACGACGCAGACACGCTCACCGTCGTGACGTGGGGGAGGCTCAAGCAGATGACGTGGTCGTTCTGGGACCACTACGGCGACGAGGCCTACTGCGTCCTCAGCCGCGACTTCCTCGCGCGCGGCGTCGCGCCGAACGGCTTCGACCTCGCGGCGCTCGAACGGGATCTCGCGCTCGTCACGGGCGAGGCTTAACGGTTCACTCATCCGGCGTCGGGTACCGTTACCGGCGCCGGATGAGAATCTTTCGCCTCCTTCCGACCCGGCGGCTTCTTCTGCTGCTGGGAGTCTCCGTCGTCGTGCTCGGCACCGTCGCAGCGATCGCCGTCGGTGCGATCCGGGATGCCGGATCGCCGCCTGCGCCCCAACCGCTTGCGAACGCGATCCACGACGCCGTCACCGCGACGAAGCCGGACGGCGTCACCGCCCGCGTCCACTTCACGAACAACCTGCTTCCGACGGGTGCGCTGACCGGGAACGTCGGCTCTGCGCTTCTCTCGGGTGCGGACGGCCGCCTCTGGATCACGAACGACGGCCGCGGCCGCATCGAGCTGCAGTCCGACGCAGGCGACGTCCAGATCGTGTGGTCACCGACCGAGCTCAGCGTCTATGACGCATCGTCGAACACGGATTACACGCTCGCGCTGCCGCACGACTCGAGCGGCACCACGCAGCCGGCTGCGCCGACGGTTCCCACCATCGACGACTTCCTGACGAAGCTCGCACAGCACGTCGGGCTCTCCGACGCGGTGCCCGGAGTCGTCGCGGGCCAGGGCGCGTACACCGTCACCGCGTCGGCAAAGGACCCCGGTGGTCTGCTGGATTCGGCGCAGGTCGCGTGGGATGCGCAGAACGGGACTCCGCTCGAGCTCGCGCTGTACGCGAAGGGCTACTCGGCGCCGGCGCTCGCGCTCCAGGTGACGGACATCTCGTTCGGCGCCGTCTCGAGCTCGGATGTCGACGTCGCACCCCCGGCCGGTGCGCACGTGGTCGACCTGGCGGCGCAGGGCGGAGCCAGCTCGTCCACGCAGCCCGACGTCACGGGTCTCGACGCCGTCCAGGCGCACGTGCCGTTCACGATCGCGGCACCCGACACGCTCAACGGTCTCGCGCGCGCCGACGTGCGGCTCGCCGGCTCGCCGGACGCACCCGCGGCGGTCGTCACGTACGGCGAGGGGCTCGGTGCGGTTGCCGTCGTCGAGCGCGCTGCCGACGGGGGCGCTTCTTCGAACGGAATGCTCGCGGCCCTCCCGACGGTGACCGTCGGCGGCGTCGCCGCGCACGAGCTCGCGACCGAGCTCGGAACGGTGCTCGAGTGGAAGAACGGCGGCGTGTCGTTCGTCCTCGCCGGCTCCGTCTCGTCGGCGGACGCCGAAGCCGCCGCCGCCGCTCTCGCTTGAGCGACGCACCGCCCGTCGCCGCACGGGCGCTGGTCAAGCGCTACGGCGACATCGTCGCGGTCGACCACGTCGACCTGACCGTCGAGCGCGGCGACGTCTTCGGGTACCTCGGCCCGAACGGCGCCGGCAAGACGACGTCGCTGCGGATGCTCCTCGGTCTCATCCGGCCGACCTCCGGGACGGCGCAGCTCTTCGGTCGCGACCCGATGCTCGTCGGCGCGCGCGCGCTCGACGGGGTCGCGGGATTCGTCGAGGGGCCGCGCTTCTATCCCTATCTGTCGGCGCGTCGGAATCTCGAGCTGCTCGCCGACTTCGACGACGACGTACCGCGCAGCCGGATCGACGAGGTGCTCGAGCTCGTCGAGCTGCGCGACCGCGCCCGTGACCGCTTCGGCCGGTACTCGCACGGGATGCGGCAGCGACTCGGGATCGCGGCGTCGCTGCTTCGCCGTCCGCAGCTGCTGCTTCTCGACGAGCCGGCGACGGGTCTCGACCCCGGCGGAATGCGCGACATGCGGCAACTCGTGCGCCGGCTCGCGGGCGAAGGGATCACCATCCTCCTCTCGAGCCATCTGCTCGCAGAGGTCGAGGAGCTCTGCAACCGCGTCGCGATCATCCGCTCCGGCCGCATCGTGTACGAGGGACGTCTCGACGAGCTCCTCCGCAGCGCGGGCAGCAGTTACCGCTTCGTCGTCGGCGACGCGGAACGTGCACGCGCAGTGCTGCTCGCGCAGCCCGGCATCGAGGACGTGCGCACCGAGGGCGATGGGCTCCGTGTCCACGGCGACGAGCGCGCGATCGGCGCGGCGTCGGTCGCGCTCGGACAGGCGCAGATCGAGATCACCGCACTCGTACCCCAGACGGCGACGCTCGAGGAGCTGTTCCTCGGCATGACGGAGCGCGAGGCGGCAGCGTGAGCGTCCACGTCGGCCGCGTGTACCGCTGGGAGACGCTGAAGCTGCTCGCGCAGAAGCGCACGTACCTCGGCGTCGGCGCCGCGGTCGCGATCCCGCTCATCTTCGTCTCGGTGCTGCTGATCAAGTCGGGCGGGCCGAGCGACGTCCCGCTCGGCCGCTACATCCGCGAGTCCGGGCTTGCGTTGCCGTTCGTCGTCCTCTTCTTCATGTCGATCTGGGCGTTCCCGCTGATAACCGCACTCATCGCCGGCGACATCGTGGCCGCGGAGACGCACAACGGGACACTCAAGACGATCCTCACCCGCTCGCGTGACCGCGGCGAGATCTTCGCGGCGAAGGTGCTCGCGGCGTTCAGCTACACGGTTTGCGCCGTCGTTGCCATGGCGGTGGTCGCAACCGTCGCGGCGTGC
>JAFAHG010000294.1 GCA_019237315.1 Actinomycetota bacterium | reverse complement strand
AAACCCGCCGGTGTCGGCGATTTCTTGCGCAGGACGAGCAGGCCGCCGCGGTTCTCCGCGAGCTCTCCGCCGATCCGTTCGGCGACGGCGGCGACCCGCTCGGGCTGCGCGGTCTCGCCTGTCCACAGCACGACGACCCCGCCGGGCCGCACGAGCGGGAGGCACCACTCCGCGGCGACCGGCGGCGGCGCGAGGGCCTTCGCGACCGCGGCTCCGGCCCAGTCGACCCCTTGCTCCTCGGCACGCCCCCACACGACGCGGACGTTCGTCGGCGCGACGCGCTCGAGGAACTCCGCCTTCCGGCGCTCGGCTTCGACGAGCACGAACTCACGGTCGGGCAGCGCGAGCGCGAGCGGGATGCCCGGAGCGCCGCCGCCGGAGCCGACGTCGACGACGGGACCCTCGATGCCACGCACGAGCTCGACGCCGCGCAGCGAATCCTCGAGCAGCACCCGACGCGCGTCGTCGAGTGAGAGCGCCGTCAGGCCGGGCGTCGCGACAGCCGCCCGCAGCCAGTCCTCAAACGGGTCGGACGACGACGTAGCGATCGGGCTCGTCCCCTTCGCTCACCGTCTCGACGCCGGCGCGGTCCTGGAGGCACTCGTGCACGAGCTTGCGCTCCGCGGCGGTCATCGGCTCGAGCTCGACGGGGCGGAGCCCCTGCAAGGCCTCTTCGGCCGCGCGTAGCGCGAGCGACTCGAGCGTACGGCGCCGGCGCGCGCGGTAGTCGGCAGCGTCGACGACCACCTCCTTGCGCTCTTCTTCGCCGGCCGCGATCGCGTTCAGGATCGACTGCAGCGCGTCGATCGTCTGGCCGTGGCGGCCGATGAGCACACCGAGGTCGCCGCCGGTGCAGGTGATCGAGATCGCGCCGTCGTCCTCCGCGACGTGGACGCGACAGCGAACGTCCATCGCAACCGTCACGTGCTCGACGATCGAGCGCATCCGCGCAGCGAGCGGGGAGTCGTCCACCGGCGGCGCTTCCGCCACCGCGGCTTCGTCGAGCGTCGCCATCACCCGCGCCGGCGTGAACCCGACACCCAGCAAGCCACGCTCCCCCTCGCTCAGCACCTGGAAGCGGACGGCAGCCTTGTCGAGCGACGGCGCCAGGCGTTCGAGCTCGCGCAACGCGTTCCACTTCGCCTCGCCGACGGTCTCGCCCTCGCCCTCGGCGACGAGCTCGCTCACCGGCGCGTGCCGCCCCGCTTCTTGCGCCTGACGCGCGGCTGCGGCGGCGACGCGACGGCGGCCTTCGCCGGCTCCGGCGCCTTCACGGGCTCGGGATCCGGTTTCCGCGCGGCCGGCTGGCGGCGCGGCCACGACGGCGCGGGCGTCTTCGGCATCAGCCGCCGCGTGATCAGCCCCTGCCCGACCGTCCACAGGTTGGTCGTCACCCAGTAGAGGACGAGCCCCACGGGGAAGCGAGCGATCACCGTGATGAAGATGAGGGGGACGATCATCATGATCGTCCGCTGCGCCTTGTCCATGGTCGCCGACATGAAGTACGTCGACAGGATCTGGCTGCCTGCGTAGATCACGAGCAGCAGGTAGCCCGACCAGTGCGTACTCGCCTTCGCGGTGATGTCGGGCACGATGTGCAACCAGGAGAGGTTGGAGCCCACCGGCACGTGCTTCGTGAAGTGCCGTAGCGTGAAGTACAGCGCGATGAAGACCGGGAACTGCGCGACGAGCGGCAGGCACGACGCGGCCGGGTTGATGTTGTTCTCCTTGTAGAACTTCATCAGCTCCTCGTTGAGCTTCTGCCGGTCGCCCTTGTACTTGCGCTGGATCTCCTTCATCTCCGGCGCGTGCTTCTGCATCGACTGCATCGAGTGGATCTGGCGCACGGTGAGCGGCACGAGGATGATCCGGACGACGATCGTCGTCGCGACGATCGCCCATGCCCACGGCAGTCCGAGGTGGTGGAACTGCTTGAGCAGCCAGAGGACCGCGTTCTCGAGCGGCGAGAGGATCGAGAAGAGGGTCATGCGTAATCGACTCCGCCGCGCGACCAGGGGTTGCAGCGCACGATCCGCCACGCCGCCTTGGCCGATCCGCGTAGCGGGCCGTACTTCCGCAGCGCGTCGACCGCGTACTGCGAGCACGTCGGGTGGTACTTGCAGGTCTTGGTCGTCTGCGCTTCGCCCGTGAAGAGGCGGAGCACGAGGCTCACGACGTTCACGCCGCCACCTTGCCGAGCACCTCGTCCACGCGCTCGGCGAGCCACTCGTGCCCGCGCGACTCGGCGGACTCCGGTAGGCCGGGCCGCACGACGAGGACGTAGTCGCTACCGGTGTCGACCGCGTCGGACTCGAGCCGCGCACGCCAGATCTCGCGGAGCTGCCGCTTGATCCGGTTGCGGACGACGGCGTTCCCGACCGCCTTCGGCACGGCGAGCCCGAGCCGCGGCTCGCCCGGCTCCTCCGGCCGCGCGAACCAGTACAGCGTCAGGAACCGCGTCGAGACAGAGCGGCCGTGGCGATAGACGGCGTCGAAGTCGCGCGAACGGGAGAGACGGTGCTTGCGCTGCACTACGCGCTGAGGCGCTTGCGACCCTTGGCGCGGCGGCGCTTCAGGATCAGACGCCCGGCACGCGTGGCCATCCGCGCGCGGAAGCCATGCTTCCGCTTCCGCCTGCGCACGTTCGGCTGATAGGTCCGCTTCATACTCTCGAAAGATGCAAAGTGCCGGGGAATCCGGCAAGCGGACACCAGTATAGACGCTCTGTTTCGGCAGCCGGTTGTCCACACCCGGCGTGACGGAGAAAAGGCGTGGAAAGCGCGCGCAATTGCCGATCTGGTAAACGCCTTTCCACATCTGTGGAGACCTGTGTGGAGGAGGGAAATCTCCCTGCACTTGGCAGGTTTTTCCTGCACGGACGTGTCCGGAAATCCTCATTGAGACGGCCTGTGGACGCTGCTATCGTCGGCCCCCGTCCCTTCCCCGAGACCGAGGAGCGAGAGAGCGGCGTGGAGCACCCGACCGAGTTGACGGCGGAGTCCCTTTGGGAAGACGTCTCGGGCCGTCTGCGAGGTGCGCTCAACCACACGACGTTCCGTAACTGGTTCAGCGACGTCGCGCCGGTTTCGGTCGACGACGCAGCCTTCGTCCTCGCGGTTCCGACCGACTTCACGCGCGAATGGATCGAGGGCCACTTCCTCGAGTTGATCCGCGCGGCGGTCAAGGATGCGGCGGGCGGTGAGCGCCAGGTGCGGCTCGTCGTCGACGCGGACGCGGAGCCCAGCTCGACCGCGGCGGCGACCACCCCGGCCTCGGTTATTCCCCGCCGCGAGAGCGGTGGGATCAACCCGAAGTACACGTTCGACTCGTTCGTCATCGGCTCGTCGAACCGCTTCGCCCACGCAGCGGCCCTCGCCGTCGCGGAGGCGCCGGCCCAGGCCTACAACCCCCTCTTCATCTACGGCCACACCGGGCTCGGGAAGACGCACCTCCTGCACGCCGTCGCGAACTACGTGGGCCAGCACGCCTCGCACCTCACCGTTCGCTACGTCACGTCGGAGACGTTCGTCAACGACTTCATCAACAGCCTCCGCGACAAGCGCATCGAGGGCTTCAAGCAGCGCTACCGCAATTACGACGTGCTGCTGATCGACGACGTCCAGTTCTTCGAGGGCAAGGAGCGCTTCCAGGAGGAGTTCTTCCACACCTTCAACTCGCTGCACGAGGCGGGGCGCCAGGTGATCATGAGCTCCGACCGCCCGCCGCGCGACATCGCGACACTCGAGGACCGGCTGCGCTCGCGCTTCGAGTGGGGGCTGATCACCGACATCCAGCCGCCCGACCTCGAGACGCGCATCGCGATCCTCCGCCGCAAGGTCAAGTACGACGGGATCAACGCGGAGGACCCGGAGGTCCTGACGTTCATCGCGGGACGGGTCTCCACCAACATCCGGGAGTTGGAAGGTGCGCTGACGCGTGTCGTCGCGTTTTCGTCCCTCACCGGCCGGCGGATGGACGTCGAGCTCGCCCAGAACGTGCTCCGCGACGTCTTCCCGCAGGGCGAGGCGGCGGCGGTCTCGATCGACCGCATCCAGGAGCTCGTGTGCGAGCGCTTCGGTGTGAGCATGGGCGAGCTCACCGGTGACCGCCGCTCGCAGAACATCGTCTACCCACGCCAGGTGGCGATGTACCTGTCCCGCGAGCTGACCGACTCGTCACTGCCGAAGATCGGCAAGCAGTTCGGGGGGCGCGACCACACGACGGTGATCCACGCGACGTCGAAGATCGCGCGGATGATCCGCGAGGACAGGTCGGTGTACAACCTCGTCCAGGAACTCACAGCCCGGATCAAGCAGGCGCGGTGAGGGCATGGCCCCTGTTGACCGAGGCTTGTTCTCCCCCGTCCGCCCCCACAGCGAGAATGGCGTCGTTCCTGGCGTCACGGGGATTCTCCACGAATCCCCAGCCCCTATGCACTACGACGATCTTTTTCTTCTAGAGACATGATTGACTCAGACGTGATGGTGGACACAGGGCTGAAGCTCAGCGTCTCTCGTGAGGCTCTGCTCGAGAAGCTCGGGTTGGTCTCGCGTGCCGTTTCGTCGCGGACGGCGGTGCTCGTCCTCGGCGGCATCCAGCTGCGCGCAGTCGACGGTGAGCTCCATCTCGCCGCAACCGACATGGAGCTCTCTCTGCGGAGCTCCGTCGAAGCGGACGTCGCCGGCGAAGGTGAGGTCGTCGTTCCCGGGCGGCTCCTGCTCGACATCGCGCGGTCGCTGCCGGAGAGCGAGGTGTCGATCGAGCATGCGGCCGGCGAGTCGCTGCTCGTCCTCACGTGCGGCTCGGCGAGCTATCGCATCCACACCTACTCCGCAGAGGATTTTCCACGGCTCCCGGAGATCGACGTGTCGCGGCTCCAGTCCGTCGACCGTGACGCGCTCGTGGAGACGGTCGCGCGCGTCGGACGTTCGGCGTCGCGCGACGAGAGCCGCCCCGTCCTCACCGGCATCCTCGTGCGCTTCGAGCCCGGGAAGATCGTCATGGCCGCAACCGACTCGTATCGCCTCGCGGTCAAGGAGACCGCGGCGGAGAGCTCGCTGCCGGAGCTCGAGGCGATCATCCCCGCACGCGCGCTGCAGGAGCTGTCTCGCCTCGACGTCTCCGATCTGCAACTCGGTGTCTACGAGAACCACGTCGTCTTCGGGAGCGAGGGGACGTGGCTCACGACACGCCGCATCGACGGGCAGTTCCCGAACTATCGCCAGCTCCTGCCCGAGCAGTTCGAGCACACCCTGCAGCTGCCGCGAGAAGAGCTCCTCGACGTCGTCCGCCGCGTGTCGGTCATGGCGCAGCGCAACTCGCCGCTTCGGCTCCGCTTCGCCGACGGCGAGCTGACAGTGTCGGCGCAGACGCAGGATGTGGGCGAGGCCCGCGAGTCGCTGCCCGCTGCATTCGTGGGCGACGTCCTCGAGATCGGGTTCAACGCGGACTTCCTGCGGGACGGCCTGGAGTCCGTGGACGCGTCGACTGTGACGCTCAAGCTGATCAGCCCGCTGCGGCCGGCGGTCCTCGAGGGGGAGACCGCGGACTACACGTACCTGATCATGCCGATCAGGCTCGCCGGCTGAGCTGATCGTCGCAGACGTCACGCTCAGGAACTACCGCTCCTACGCCTCGCTCGACCTCGGTCTCACCGGCGGCGTCGTCCTCTTCGTCGGGGACAACGGCGTCGGCAAGACGAACCTGCTCGAGGCGCTGCACGTCGGAACGCAAGGGTTCTCGCCGCGCACGCGTTCCGAGGGCCAACTCGTCCGCTTCGGCGAGAGCGGTGGGTCGATCGCCCTGCGCGTGCTGCGCGACGGCGTGCCGCACGGCGTCCGCGTCAAGTTGCCGGTCGCGTCCGCGAAGGTCGCGGAGCTCGACGGTGCGCGGCTGCCCTCCGCGGAGTCGTTGCGCCGGGAGTTCGCGACGCTCGTCTTCACGCCCGACCGGCTGGCCGTCGTCAAGGGCGGCCCTGCCGCGCGCCGCGCGTACTTCGATCGCGTCGCAGGCCGCCTCCATCCCGCTCGCCTCGCCGTCCCGCAGGACTACGCGGCGGCCCTCGCACAACGGAACGCCGCGCTTCGCCGCATCCAGCTCGGTCTGTCCGCCCGTGACGCGCTCGAGCCCTGGACGGAACGCGTCGCCGCACTCGCTGCGGAGCTCGTTTCGCTCAGGCGCGACACGCTCTCGTCGCTGACGCCGCTCTTCGCGGAACGTGCCGCCGAACTCGGGCTGGCCGCCGCGCGGCTCGACTACGATGCCGAGCCGCCGTCGGCGGAGGCGTTGCGCGCGCGGGTCGAACAGGACGTGGCGCGCGGATCGACCGGGGTCGGCCCGCATCTCGACGACGTGCTCATCGCCGCCGGCACGCGTGACCTGCGGAGCTTCGGCTCGCAGGGCGAACAGCGGCTCGCCGTGCTCGCGCTC
>JAFAHG010000050.1 GCA_019237315.1 Actinomycetota bacterium | reverse complement strand
CGCGCGCGAGCGCCTCGCCGGCGCTGCGCACGGGGCGCTGCGCGTCGTCGTCCTGCACCACCAGCTCGTCGGCGCGCCGTGGCGCGCGGCCCGCAAGCGGCCCGTCGCGCGGCGCAACCACGTGCTGGCCGCGCTCGTCGAAAGCGGCGCCGAGCTGATCCTCGGCGGCCACATCCACCAGGCGGCAGTGTCGGAACGCCACGAGTTCGAGGTCGTCGGAACGGACGCACGCAGCGTCGTCGTGTCGATCGCACCCGGCTTCAGCCGGCCGCGCCCGAACCGGCACGGCGAGGCACGCGGCGTCGTCGTCTACAGCGCGGACGACGCGCAGCTCGAGGTCGAGACGTACATCTGGCTCGGCGACGCGTGGCAGCCGACCGCGCGCCGCATCTTCCCGCGCGGCTAGCCGCCCGGAGGCCGGCGCGCACCCGGCCCCCAGAAGGGCCTGTTCTGCACACGGCGGCGGTACACGGCAAGCAGCGCCACCGACACGAGCACCGAGCCGACGAGCCCCGCGCCGGTGCCGCCGAAGATCACGCGGACGACGATCCCGCCGATCACCGAGCCAGCGAGACCGAGGACGACCGTCGCCCAGAGCGGCATCGGGTCGGGCCCCGGCACCGCGAGCCGCGCGAGCGCGCCCACGATGAGACCCCACAGCAGGATGCCGATGATGAAGCCGATCACGAGACGGCGGCCTCTTCGGCAAGCGCGTTCAGCTCGCGGCGCAGCTCCTTGATCTCGTCGCGGAGCTTCGCCGCGTACTCGAAGCGCAGCTCCTCGGCGGCGGTGAACATCTCCTCCTCGAGGGTGATCACGAGACGCTCGAGCTCGCCGCGGTCCATGCCCTCGACCTTGCGGCCGCGGCGCGAGCGCTTCGGAACGTGCGGCGCCTCGAGCGACAGGAACTCGGCGATGTCGGACACGCCCTTCTGGATCGACTCCGGCGTGATGCCGTGCTCCTCGTTGTAGGCGAGCTGCTTCGCGCGACGGCGCGCGGTCTCGTCGAGCGCGTACTTGATCGCCTCGGTGTACTTGTCGGCGTACATGAGCACGCGCCCGTTCACGTTGCGGGCCGCGCGTCCGATCGTCTGGATCAGCGCGGTCTGACCGCGCAGGAAGCCTTCCTTGTCGGCGTCGAGGATCGCGACGAGGCTCACCTCCGGCAGGTCGAGGCCCTCGCGCAGCAGGTTGACGCCGACGAGCACGTCGTACTCGCCGAGCCGCAGCTCGCGGATGATCTGGATGCGCTCGAGCGTGTCGATCTCGGAGTGCAGGTAGCGCGCCTTGACGCCCGCCTCGAGCAGGTAGTCGGTCAGGTCCTCGGCCATCTTCTTCGTCAGCGTCGTGACGAGCACGCGCTCGCCACGCTCCTCGCGCTTCCGGATCTCGCCGAGGAGGTCGTCGATCTGGTTCTTCGTCGGGCGAAGCTCGACCTCGGGGTCGACGATGCCCGTCGGCCGGATCAGCTGCTCGGCGACGCGCGTCGACTGGCGTAGCTCCCATGCCCCCGGCGTCGCGGAGACGAACACGAGCTGCGGCACCTTCGCGAGGAACTCGTCGAAGCGCAGCGGCCGGTTGTCGAGCGCCGACGGGAGCCGGAAGCCGTAGTCGACCAGCGTCTGCTTGCGGCTGCGGTCGCCCTCGTACATGCCGCCGATCTGCGGAATCGTCTGGTGCGACTCGTCGACGAACACGACGAAGTCGGACGGGAAGTAGTCGAGGAGCGTGTGCGGGGCGGAGCCGGCCGGGCGCCCGTCGAGGATGCGCGAGTAGTTCTCGATGCCGTTGCAGAAGCCGAGCTCCTGCATCATCTCGAGGTCGTACTCGGTGCGCTGTCGGATGCGGTGCGCCTCGAGCATGCGCCCGTCGGACTCGAACTGCTTCACCTGCTCGCGGAGCTCGTGCCGGATCTCGCCGACCGCGCGCTCGATCGTCGGCTTCGACGTCACGTACTGCGTCGCCGGAAAGACGGTGATCGTGTCGAGCCGCGAGAGCACCTCGCCGGTGAGCGGGTCGAAGTGCGTGATCTGCTCGACCTCGTCGCCGAAGAAGCTGATGCGGTACGCGGTCTCCGAGTACGCCGGCTGGATCTCGAGCACGTCGCCCTTCACGCGGAAGCGCCCGCGTCCGAGCAGGGTGTCGTTGCGCGCGTACTGGATGTCGACGAGCTTCCGGAGCACGAG
>JAFAHG010000038.1 GCA_019237315.1 Actinomycetota bacterium | reverse complement strand
GAGTGGCAGGTGCGCGACCTGCCGTGGGACGAGCTGCCGCCGATCCCGGAGTCGAAGGGCTCGCCGGACAAGGTCGCGCGGCGCCGCGACATCTGGCGCTCCGTGATCACGCAGCAGCTGCAGGCGGACGAGCTCGCGGTGCAGATGGCCGCACAGCTCTTCGCGCTCGCGCCGCACCCGGAGGCGAAGCTCTACTACACGACGCTCGTGCAGGACGAGTCGCGCCACACCGAGGCGTGGCTGAAGCTCACCGCGATGGTCGGCGGCACGGCCGAGCGCGACCCGTATCTCGACCAGCTCTGCAAGATGACGCTCGAGGCCGACACGCTCGAGGAGAAGGTCTTCCAGATGCAGGTGTTCTTCGAACGGCTGATCATCCCGAAGTTCAGGATGATCGCGCGCTCGTCGCGCGGGACGATCCTCGAGGACCTCTGCAACCGGCTCGCGATCGACGACGGCATCCATCACGGCTCGGGGATGGCGTACGAGCGCGTGCTCCTGCAGAACGCGTCGAAGAAGACGAAGGACAAGCTGATCAAGGCGGGCAACCGGCTGCTGCCGGTGTTCGTGCAGCACGAGCTCTGGCGTCCGCGCGAGCGCGCGTGGATCGGCAGCGCGATGCGCAGCGCCGACGTCGCGCGCCTGCGCCGTGAGCTCGAGAACGGGATCAGGATGGCGGCGTCGCTCGGCCTCGACGTGAGCGAGGTGCAGGTGCCGCGGCTCGCGGCCTAGCGCTACAAGCCTTTGAACGAACTGATGTGCTCGGGCGCGACGACGGGCGAGCCCTCGTCGAGCTGGATCTGCGCGTGCTTCTTCAACGGGATCGAGCGCGGATTGCCCTTCCAGACCTTGCCGTCGTAGAAGGCGGTCACGGGACCCTTCGCCGGCCCGAGTCGCGTCGGCGACAGCGGCTGGCCCCACACGTCGAAGAACTCGCCGAGGGTGTAGGTGCGCTGCACCGGCGACTCGATGTGGACGATCCCGTCCTCGGCGTGCGTGTGCAGCCACGCGAAGCACGTTCCCTGCGAGACGAACGGGCCCTGCGCGGTGCGCACGCCGTAGAGCGGCGGCCCGATGCCGATCCCGAACGGGACGGCGCGCGCCTTGCCCTTCACGAAGAGCGTCAGGTGCGCGTGGATGTGGAAGAGGAACTGCTCCGTTCGCCCGCACTTGATCCCGTCGATCGACTGATTGAGCTTCAGCGCCTGCGGCGGTGCGAGTACGGACGCCTTCGGAATCGGCACGCCCTCGGGCCCCGGGGGGCCGGGCTTCGGCGCGGGGACGAGCTGCAGCACGAGCGCGGTGGCGAGGACGCGGAGCATCGCGCGCCGTTGTAGCAGCTGTAAGTTGACGCTAACGTAAGGCTATGCTTACATATACTCATGGAAGCCGCCCTGCGAGCGATCGCCGAACCGCGCCGGTGCGAGATCCTGCGCCTCGTGCGGGACGACGAGCTGTCGGCCGGAGAGATCGCGTCGCACTTCGAGGTCACGCGGCCTGCGATCTCCCAGCACCTGACCGTCCTGAAGGAGGCCGGGCTCGTGCACGAGAGACGAAACGGAACGCGCCGCTTGTACAGCGTGCGTCCGGAGGGTTTCGATGAGGTGAAGGCCTTCTTCGAGACCTTCTGGGACGAGAGACTGGAGGCGCTCAAGCGGGAGGCAGAGCGAGAGGAGAAGAAGAAGCGTGGAAACGACGACTGAACGCCTCTCCGTCACACGAGAGGTCCTCATCGAGGCGAGACCGGAGACGGTGTGGGAGTTCCTCGTCGACCCGGAGAAGATCTCCCGGTGGAAGGGGATCGCCGTGTCGTTCGAGCCGGCCGTGGGCGGCGCGTTCCGCAACGAGGTGATCCCGAACAACATCGCGATCGGAGAGATCGTCGAGCTCGACGCGCCGCGTCGACTCGTCTACACGTGGGGATGGGAGGGCAATCCGGCCGTGCCGCCGGGCTCGACCACGGTCGAGTACGAGCTCATCCCCGAGGGCGGCGGCACCCGCCTCCGGCTGACGCACCGCGACCTGCCGAACAGCGAGGCAGCGGAATCGCACGCGCACGGCTGGGCGCACTACCTGCAGAGGCTCGCGGTCGTCGCCTCGGGCGGCGATCCCGGAGTCGATTCGTACGCCGTCGAAAGGAGCGAGTGATGTCGAAGTTCGTCTACCTCTACACCGGGGGCACCGCGTCGCAGTCCGAGATGTCCGAGGAGGAGAGCAAGCAGGTCATGCAGGCGTGGATGGACTGGCTCGGCGCGATGGGCGACCACGTCATCGACGTCGGCAACCCGTTCGGCGCGTCCGCCGCGGTGAACGGCGGCGCCCGCGCGAACGCCAGCGGGTACACGATCGTCGACGCGGCCAGCCTCGAAGAGGCGGTCGAGCACGCGAAGGGCTGTCCGATCTTCCGGAACCCGAGCGGCAACGTCGAGGTCTACGAAGCGCTCGCGATGTGACTCGGCGACGGCGGGGCCCCAGACGGGGCCCCGCCGTGCGCCCGCGCCTAGGCCGGCGCCATCACCTCGCCCTCGGGCGCCTGCATGTGCGCAGGCTTGAAGCGCTGGATGAGGCCCCAGTACGCGAGGCCGACGATCACGATCACGCCGAGCACGCTCCACAGGACCGGCCGGTGGTCGAGCCAGGCCCAGTGGAAGTTCAGTGCGAGCCCCGTCTGTGCCGGCGTGGGGTTCGTCGCGGCGCGCGGCCAGGCGATGTTGACCAGCATGCCGACGCCCCAAGCGAGGCCGACCAGCGTGAGCGGAAGTCCCCACCGGCCGAGCGAGAACGGCGCCGGCTTCCTCGGCCAGCCGCGCAGGCGGGCCCGCAGCAGCGCGATGTTCCCGAGCACGTAGCTGAGATAGATCATCCCCGTGGCTGCGATCGCGACGATCCCGGCTCCGGCGAACTGCAGCATGGGGACGAACGCGAGCACGCCGATGACGAGGCACGCGGCGATCGGCGTGTGCCAGCGCATGTTCACCTTGCTGAGGGTCGGTGAGGCCGGCAGCTGGTTGTCGCGCGCCATGCCGAAGCAGAGGCGGATCGTCGACGTCTCGATCGAAAGGCAGCAGACGAAGATCGCCGCCGACACGACGAGCAGGAACACCGTCGCGAAGGCATTGCTGAAGTTCGCGTCGATGATGTTCGCCGGCCCGAACCCGTTCTTGATCGCATCGTGCAGGTTCGGAACGGCAAGCAGGCATGCGAAGAGGAACACCGCGCCGATGACGAACGCTCCGATCACCGATGCGAGCACTGCCTTCGGCGCCTCCGTGCGCGGACTGCGCGTCTCCTCCGCAAGGGTCGAGGCCGTGTCGAAGCCATAGATCACGTACAGCGACATGAACATCGCGACCAGGAACGTGCCCATGGTCAGGCTCGTGCCGCCGGTATGGAAGATCACCGACGCGCTCTGGTGGTGGTGGAAGAGCGCGAGCACGAACGCGAACACGACCATCCCGAGGATCTCGAACAACACGCCGGTGTTGTTGATCAGCGCCACGAGGTTCACTCCGAAGATGTTCAGCAGCGTGATCAGGACGAGCGTGACCACGGCGATGATCCGCTGGTTCGAATGTCCGTTCGCGAGATGCCAGCCCATGTTGTTGAAGGCCGGGATCAGTGCGAGCGGCAGCGTGACGCACACCGATGTCACGGTGATGATCCCCGCGAAGAGGTAGATCCAGCCCGTGAACCAGGAGTACGTCTTCCCCGAGAGGTACTTCGTCCATTGGAAGACGCTTCCCGCGACCGGGTAGTGACTCGAGAGCTCGGCCCAGCCGAGGGCGATGACGAACTGCCCGATTGCGACGATCGGCCAGCTCCAGATGAAGATGCCGCCGACGGTCGTCAGGCCGAGCGCGAAGAGCGTGAAGATGCCGGTCGACGGCGAGATGTAGCTGAACGCGACGGCGAAGGAGCTGAACACGCCGAGCGAGCGGCGGAGCTCCTGCTTGTACCCAAATTGCGCGAGGTCGGCCTCGTCGCGGGCCGCCTCGACCGGGGTCTCGTCGTGGATGTCGAGGATGTGGTGCTCGTGGTCGCTCAAGTCATCCCTCCCTGAGGTGGATGGGCGATTAGCTCACGCGCCGGAGCTCAATGCAAGTGTGAATCGCGGATCCGACGCCGTCGCCTCGAGGCGCTCGAAATGGCGGTCGGCGTGGTCGACGAAGTCGAAGTCGAGCGCCGAGAGCCGCTGCTGGACGGCGCCCCACATCGCCTCCCGGAAGTCCGACATGAACCGCATCAGGACGACCTCGTCGGGCTCGTCGTCCGCGACCGGGAAGTCGTTGTTCACCGCGAAGTTTGCGAGGTCGAAGTCGGGGTCGCCCATGCCCGCGTACTCCCAGTCGACGAGGAAGAGGCGCTCGCCGTCGTGGACGAAGTTCGCGGGGAGGAGGTCGTTGTGGCACGCGGCGAGCGGACGGGCGCCGAGGCGCGATTCGACCCGGCGGGCGATCGACTGCGCCCAGCGGAACTGCGGCGGCTCGTTGATCTCCGCGTACGCCTCGACGACGCGGAAGACGTCGAAGCGCCCGGGGATCGGCGGGCCCGCGTGGAGACGCGCAAGCAGCGTCTCGCCCTCTGCGCGTGTGAGGCGCCCGACCTCACCCTCGAGGAAGCGCGTCACGAGGAACCCCTCTGGCTCGAGGAAGTCGACGACCTCGGGGCCGATGCCGAGCCGCGCCGCGTTCTCGGTCGCGGCCCGCTCGACGGCGCGGTCGATCCCGAGCCGCTCCGTGTCGTTGCCGCCGATCCGGAGGACGAACGCCTCGTTGCCGAAGGTCAGCTTGTAGTTGCGGTTCGTGATCCCGCCCCCGAGCCGCTCGATCCTCATGCGCTTGTCACGCTTCCGTTACGGTGCCTGGCACCGGTTTTCCCCTGCTGGCTGCCGATTCGCGCTGGTGCCTGGCACCGGTTCACGCCCGGACGCGCTCGCCCTGCGGATCGAAGAGCGGCTCCGCGGCGACCTCGCCGCCGATCCACTCGCCGAAGATCTCGACCTCGACCGGTTGCCCGACCTCCGCGCGGCCGACGGGCAGATAGGCATACGCGATCGAACGCTCGACCGTGTAGCCGTAGCCGCCGCTCGTCACGCGGCCGACGAGCTCCCCGTCGACGCGCACCGGCTCCGACCCGAGCGCGACCGCGCGCGCGTCGGCGAGCGTCACGCAGCGGAGCTTCCGCTCCGGCTCGCGCGCGAGCAGCGCGTCGCGGCCCAGGAACTCCTTGTCGAGCTTGACGGCGAACCCGAGCCCCGCCTCGTACGGCGTGTCATCGGGCGTGATGTCGGAACTCCAAACGCGGTAGCCCTTCTCGAGCCGCAGCGAGTCGATCGCCTTGTAGCCGCCGGCGACGAGACCGTGCTCGCGGCCCGCGTCCCAGATCGCGTCCCACAGCCCGAGCCCGAACTCGATCGGGCAGTAGAGCTCCCAGCCGAGCTCGCCGACGTACGTCACGCGAAGCGCGAGGCATGGCACCGTACCGACGGCCACCTCGCGCGCGCGCATGTACGGGAAGTCGAGCGGCCCGTCGGCGATCGGCGCGAGGATGTCGCGCGCACGCGGCCCCCAGAGCCCGAGGCACGCATATGAGGAGGTGACGTCGTCGATCCCAACCCCCGCGGGCGCGTGCTGGCGGATCCACGAGAGGTCGTGCTGGCCGAACGCGGTGCCGGTGACGATGCGGAACCGGTCCTCCGCGAGCCGTGTCACCGTGAAGTCGCACTCGATGCCACCGCGCGGGTTCAGCATCTGCGTGTACGTGATCGCACCGACGTCGCGGGCGACGCGGTTGTCGCACATCGACTCGAGGAACTCTCCGGCGCCCGCGCCCGACACCTCGATCTTCGCGAACGACGTCTCGTCGAAGAGCGCCGCCGATTCGCGGCACGCGACGTGCTCGGCACCGATCGCGGGCGACCACAGCCGGCCGGCCCACCCGCGTGGCCGCAGGCTCTCGTCCCCACGCGCGGCGTTCGGCTCGAACCAGTTCGGCCGCTCCCACCCGGACTTCTCGCCGAAGGCCGCGCCGAGCTCCTGCAGACGCGAATAGGTGGGGGAGAGCCGCAGCGGCCGCCCGGCCTGCCGCTCGTGCCCCGGGTACTTGACGTCGTAGTACGTCTCGTACACCTCACGCGCACGCGCGAGCGCATACGCAGGCGAGCGGTACGCGCGGCCGAAGCGCCGCGAATCCATGTGCCACGTGTCGAGCGACGGCGTCCCCTCGACGATCCACTCCGCGACGAGCTTCCCCATCCCGCCCGCGCCCGCGAGCCCGTGCGCGCAGAAGCCCGCCGCCGTCCAGAACCCGCGCACGTCGGTCGGGCCGAGGATGAACTCGCCGTCCGGCGTGAACGCCTCCGGCCCGTTGATCAGCCGGATCACCTCCTGCTCCTCGAGCGACGAAACGCGCACGAGCGCGTTCGCCATCAGCTCCTCGAAGCGCGGCCAGTCCTCCGCGAGCAGCTTGCCGTTGAAGTCTCCGGGGATGCCGTCGAGGCCCCACGGCGCGGAGTTGCGCTCGTAGCCGCCCATCACGAGGCCGCCCGACTCCGGCCGGAAGTAGACGAGGAGCGAAGGGTCGCGCATCGTCGGCATGTCGGTGGGCAGCCCGCACGGCTTGGTGACGAGGTACTCGTGCGCGAACGGGACGATCGGGACGTTGACGCCGGCGAGCGCGCCGATCTCCTTCGCGAACATGCCGCCCGCGTTGACCACGACGTCCGCCTCGATCTCGCCCTTGTCGGTGACGACACCGCGCACGCGGCCGCGCTCGACGCCGATCGCGGTGACGCGCGTGTTCGTGTAGACCTCCGCGCCGCCTTCGCGCGCGCCCTTCGCGAGTGCGAACGTGAGCTGCGAGGGATCGATGTACCCGTCGGTCGGGAGATACGCCGCGCCGAGCACGCCGTCGGTCGACATCGGCGGGAACAGCTCCTGCGCCTCGCGCGCCGAGACGAGCTCGAGCGGCAGCCCGAACGTCTTCGCCCAACCCGCCTGGCGCGCGAGCTCCTCCATCCGCTCCTCGGACGACGCGAGCCGCAGCGAGCCGACCTCGCGCCAACCCGTCTCGAGCCCGACCTCGTCGCCGAGCGTGCGGTAGAGCTCGACGGAGCTCATCATCATCTTCGTCAGCGCGAGCGAGCCGCGGAGCTGTCCGACGAGACCGGCGGAGTGGAACGTGGAACCGCTCGTCAGGTCGGCACGCTCGACGAGGACAACGTCGCGGCGGCCCAGCTTCGTGAGCCAGTAGAGGATCGAACACCCGCCGACCCCGCCGCCGACGACGACGACCTCCGCCCGCGTCTTCACGCGGGCGACGCTACTAGGCCGCGACGACGCGCAGGCCCGGAATGCGCTCGAGCGCGATCAGGAGGTTCGAGTCGATCAGGACTCCCACGGGTTCTCCGTGGGCGGAGGTCCGACGCTTCTTCGGATCTCCTCGATCTCGCGGAGGAAGTCATCGTCGAGCGGGGGAAGCGTCCGTATCAACTCGCCGAACTCGTCCGGTGACAGGAATCGCTTCTTTCGTGGGTGCGGCGGCGGCGACAGCACCGCAACCACCGTGCCCGACCGCATGATCTCGATCCGCTCGCCGGCGGCTGCGCGCCCCAGGAGTGCCGAGAAGTTCCGCGATGCCTCGGTGGTGGTCAGTCGCGTCACTTCGCCAAGTCTGTCGGATAGATCAGATCTCCAAGTCAACACGCGGGAAGTCTGACGGGCGGCCAGTCGCCTGCCTAGTGTCCGTTAAGCACGGGCCCGCGCAGCCCACTCGGGCTCGGCCCAGAG
>JAFAHG010000196.1 GCA_019237315.1 Actinomycetota bacterium | reverse complement strand
CGCTTTTCCCTCCTGCGGCAGGAACTCCGAGTAGGGGAAGCTCGAGCCGACCATGAGCAGCGTGTCGCAGCTCGTCATCATGTCCCAGCTCGGCTTCGTGCCGAGCAGCCCGATCGAGCCGGTGACGTACGGGAGGTCGTCGGCGAGTGCGGCCTTACCGAGGAGCGCCTTCGCGATGCCGGCGCCGAGGAGCTCCGCCACGTGCGCGACCTCGTCACCTGCGCCGAGCGCGCCGGCGCCGACGAGGATCGCGACCTTCTTCCCCTCGTTGAGGACGTCGGCGGCGCGCTTCAGGTCCTCGTCGCGAGGGACGACGAGCGGCCGCGAGTAGCCGACGCCCGAGTGCACGGTGCCGTGCGCGCGCGGCGGCGACTCGACTGCATCCATGTCCGCGACGTCGTTCGGGACGATGATGCAGGTGACGGTGCGCTGGTCGAGCGCGATGCGGACGGAGCGGTCGACGAGGTGGCGGATCTGCGCCGGATCTGTCGCCATGTGCACGTACTCGTGCGCGACGTCCTTGAACAAGACCGGCAGGTCGACTTCCTGCTGGTAGTGGCCGCCGAGCGCGGCGCGCGCCTGCTGGCCGACGATCGCTACGACCGGCTGGTGGTCGAGCTTTGCGTCGTACAGCCCGTTGAGGAGGTGGATCGCGCCCGGGCCTGAGGTCGCGAGGCAGACGCCGACCTCTCCCGTCCACTTCGCGTGGCCGCAGGCCATGAACGCGGCCATCTCCTCGTGGCGGACCTGGATGAACTCAGGGTCGCCCTGCGCACGGTCGAGCGCGCCGACGATCGCGTTGATGCCGTCGCCGGGGTAGCCGTAGATCCGGTGCACGCCCCACTCGCGCAGGCGCTTCAGTATGAAGTCGGCAACGAGCTCGGCCATTACTTGCTCCTTTCGAGAAGCTGTTTGACCGACGGCGCGAGACGCGTGCGTGCCCAGAGCTCGATGCTCCGCGAGCGCGACCGGTCGTCGAAGGGCCCGTGCGCGGCCTGGTCTCCCGGCACGGGCTCGAAGAGGTTGTCGGGACGGTCGTGGTCCTCCGGCTCGTCCGTCATCTGCGCGTCGTAGCCGTTCTTCGCGAGATAGCGGTCGACGAAGCTCGGCGCGACGGCGTTGCCGTAGACGGCCTTGATGGTCGGCCACGCGACCATCAGCTCGCGCTGCGGGTTGTGCGCCGCCCAGACGATCGCGTCGGCCGCAACCTCCGGCTGGAAGATCGGCGGCACGGGCTGCGCGCGACGCGGCATCTTCGAGCGGCTCCATGTGAACTGCGGCGTGTTGAGCGCCGGGAGCTGCACCATCGTCACGCGCACGTTCGAGCCGTCGTGCAGGAGCTCGGAGCGCAGTGACTCGAGGAAGCCCTGGAGCGCGTGCTTCGACGCGCAGTACGCGGCCTGCAGCGGGATGCCGCGGTGGGCGAGCGCGGAGCCGACCTGGACGATCACCCCGCGGCCGCGCGGCTTCATGCGCCGCAGCGCGGCCTGCGTCCCCCACACCGAGCCGAGGTAGGTCACCTCGGTCGCGCGGCGGAACTCGTCGGGGGTCGTCTCCATGATCGGCGCGAAGACGGTCGCCATCGCGTTGTTCACCCAGACGTCGATCGGGCCGAGTGCATCCTCGATCTCCTGGGCCGCGCGCTCGACCCCGTCGGCGTCGGCGACATCCACCGAAACCGCGTGCGCGCGGTCGAGCTCGCGATGCGCCGCATCGAGCCGCTCGCGCCCGCGCGCGATCAAGCCGACCGCGTAACCCTCGCGCGCAAAGGCGCGGGCCGTCGCGCGGCCGACGCCGGCCGACGCACCGGTCACGACGACGACCCGGGAGCCCATCGAAGGTCCGCCTTCCACGCGGGTTCGAAATGGAAACGCCCGGGGTCGGGTACCCTCGGAGCGTGCCCCGCATCGTCCTGCTCGCAGCCCTCACCGCGGCGGTCGTCGCCGCCGGTGCGTCCGGCGCGACCCCGGCGACCTCGCAGCAGTGCCCGCCGATCCAGGGCCCGCGCTGGGTCTACCCCGGCGTGATCAGGATGTCGAGCACGAAGTACGAGTCGTTCTCGACCGGCTACAGCTGCGCAAAGGCGCGTGCGATCACGGCGAGGCTCCTCACACGGACGCTGAAGCAGGCGTCGGTCGGGGCGGAGACGAGCCTCGGCAAGGTGTCCGGCTTCGCGTGCGTCGGCTTCCCCGACAAGAACCAGCACGCGTACGCCGGCGTCTGCAGCATCCGCGCGAAGAGCATCGAGTTCGGCTGGAACATCAACGTGCTCGCGGGCGCCGCGACGCAGGTGCTGAACTCGGAGGACGCGTCACGCGTGCACCAGGGGGGTTCGGATGCGGACACCGTCGTGCAGAACGTCTCGCCCGGCCACTACCGGCTGCTGATCGACAACACGAGCGGCATCGGCTACATCAAGGGCTTCACGTGGGCGCCGCCGCCGGGCTGGACGATCACCGCAGTGACGAAGACGAGCGGCGGCAGCTGCCACGTCGGCGCCGGCGGCGCGATCGTCTGCAACGGGAAGCTGCGTCCGCCGAAGTGCCTGTGCACGCAGAGCGGCGGGGTCGCGTCGATCGACTTCACGGCGAACACGGGCCGGCCGAAGAAGGTGAACGGCCACCCGGTCATCTACGGCGAAGTTCAGGGAACGCTGACGATCACCGAGATGGAACCGGTCCCGTACATCGTTCCGTCGACGCTCGAGCAGCTGAAGAACGGCGGCCTGTAGGAGGCCTCACCGCCGCAGGTAGATCTCGAGCGGTATCCCGCCGCCGGGCCGCACGTAGCTCCAGAGCTTCCGCACCGTTCCGACGCCGTTCGGGACGTACGTGTTGTTCACGACGACGATCTGCGCGTCGCGCGCCTTCGGGTCCCCGACCGAGCGCCAGTCGATCGCGAGACCACGCTGGGCGGTCAGCACCTCGAGCGGAACCGGCGTGCTGAACGGGTCCGTCTCCACGACGGTCGGACGCCCGGCGGTGATGAGCGCCAGCTCGTCGGTCGCGCGGTCGTAGCCGAACCCGGAGGTGTAGCCGGTCACGTACTGGAGCCTGTCGCGCGACGGGTACGGCGCGGACGCAGGGGAAAACGAGAGCTTCGCGTCGAAGACGACGGCCGGGACGAGAAGCAGGGCGCCGGCCGCAACCAGCACGGGTTGTCGCACGCGCCGCGCCGCCTCCTCGACGGCGAGCGCGCAGAGGAGGAGCACGAACGGCACGGCCGGCATCAGGTACCGCGGGTAGGGGATCGTCGCGATCCACACCGCTGCAGCGATCTGAGCCGAGGCCCACGCCGCGACGAGGATCGTGAAGCGTGTCCGCCTGCGCAGCCCGACGGCGAGCCCCGCAAGCGCGAGGACGAGGACGGGATAGGTCAGATACGAGGTCAACGCCGACTGCACGTCGGGCCACGACGCTTCGAAGTACCGCAGCGGATGGCCCGCGATCGCCGAGAAGCTGCGCGTGTAGCCGAGCGTGTGCTCCGTCGCGCCGAGCCTCTGATACGCGGTGCCCCCGAGCGCCAGCGGCCACGTTGCGGCGTACGCGATTGCGAACGCTCCCGCGACGCATGCACACCATCGCACCGCGAGGCGTCGGCGGTCCGGGGCGCGGAACGGGAAGTAGACGAGCGAGAGCGGCAGGAGGTACATCGCGATCTTCCCGCTCTCCTTCGTCCAGATCGTGAGCGCGAACGCGACGCCGAGCGCGAGGCCGAGCACGCCGCGAGGCCGGCGCGCGAGCTCGAGCTCGATCAGGAACGCCGCGACGACGACGCCGGCGATCACGGGCTCGCGTAGGCCGAGCGCGTCGTAGAGGAAGAGGTACGGCGTGACGAGGGCGAGCGCCGCGAAACCGGCGGCGCCGGCACGCCCGACGTAGCGGCGCGCGACGACGAAACCGCAGACGGCGGCGAGCAGGCCGAAGACCACGGCCACGGCCCGGATCGCGTCGAGCGGTTGCAAGTGGAAGGCCTCCATCGCAGCGACCGTGAGCCAGCAGAGACCGGGCCGGACGCCGGCGTCGAGCGAGATCAGACCTGCGCTTGCGTCGCGGTCGATCGTCTGCGCGTACTGGGCGAGGATCCCCTCGTCCAGGAAGTATGGGAACTTCGAGACGAGCCAGGCCCGGGTCTCGACGTAGAAGACGAGACCGAGCGCGAGGGCGTACCCCGCCGGGGTGAGGTATCGAAGTCGTCCCATCCGCGACTCCCCCCGCTGTTAGTCAAGCGCGCCGCGCCGAACGATGCAAGAGGCGCGGCCCCGCGGCCGGACGGCCGCGGGGATTCCTGTTGAGACGGCGTGCCCGCGTTGCCGAGGCTGACAGACGGCGGGCTGAAGCGAGCACCCAAGCACGGTCGCGTGTGCGACGGACCGGTTTCGCCGGGGCGAAACGGTGTCCGACTCCGCCTATCGGAGCGGGGTCGCCGTCAAGTGTCCTTCGGGTCGAAAGTGTGACAATCGATCCACTGGGGTCACGCGCGCGCGACCGGTTGTGCCGCTGTCAGCGCGTCGCCGAGGCGAACGCGCCGAGGATCTCCCCGGCGTAGAAGCGCATGAAGCCGTCCTGGTCCGGGCCCACCTGGTGGATGTACACGTGGTCGAAGCCCGCGTCCTCGAACTCCCTGATCTTCTTCCGGTGCAGGTCGGCGTCGGGGCCGCACACGACCGCGTCGGCGATCGCCTCCTCGTCGACCATCTCTGCCGACGCTTCGAACATCGACGGCAG
>JAFAHG010000128.1 GCA_019237315.1 Actinomycetota bacterium | reverse complement strand
GGCGACTTCGTCGACGCCGTCGATCTCGTCAAGGACCACCTCGAGGAGATCCGCGACACGTATGCACGCACGCTCGACGAGGAGACGCGCGAGAGCTACGAGCGCGAGTTCGAGCGCATGCTCGCGAAACGCTTTCCGCGGTTCGAGCTCTGAGGCCCGTGGCCGCTCGGGCGGCGCGGCCTGCGCGGGTACCAGCGACCGGGCCGGCCGGGTTCCTGGTCCGGCTCGTTGAGGCTGTTCCTGACGAGCCAGAGCATCACGAGCAGAAGCCAGAGGAACGCGACCGGAAACAGCACCATGGCGTGATCGAAGGATAGCTCCTCAACGGTGCCCGAAATGGTGGGCGGCGGGGAGCGCGGAGCGAACTTCCGCCTCACCCGCGGCGCGGCGCGCAAGCGGTCCGAGCGACTCGAGCCGCTCGACGACGAGGTTCACGTTGCGGTCGTGTCGCTCGAGGCGGCCCTGCGCGAGGAGCAGCGGCTCGCCGCGCACGATCGCACGATGGCGGTCGCACACCTCCGGCGCGACGATCAGGTTCACCTGTCCGAACTCGTCCTCGAGGAGCATGAAGACGACGCCCTTCGCGGTCGCCGGACGCTGGCGCGCGACGGCCATGCCTGCGACGGCGATGCGCGTCCCATGCGGAACGTCGGCGAGCTCCGCACTCGTCACGACACCCGGCAGGTGCGGCCGCAGGAGCTCGAGCGGATGAACACCGACGGAGACGGAGGTGTGCCTGTAGTCGGCGAGCATCTTCTCCCACCGCGTCTGCTGGGGCAGCTCCGGCGTCGCGACCGTCGGCTCGAGCGGCAGCGCGAGCTGTCCCGCTTCCCCACGCGGCGTCGCGCCGAGACGCCAGAGCGACTCACGGCGAGGCCCGAAGACGTCGCACGCCCCGGCGCCGACGATCGCTTCGAGCGCGGCGAGCTTCACCTGCGCCCGGCGCGCGAGATCGGCGACGTCGGAGTACGGCTGCGCGGCGACGATCGTCTTCGCCTCCTCCTCGCCGACGGAGCGCACGTACCCGAGACCGACCAGCACCGCACCGTCGACGACGGTGCACTCGGCAGCGCTCTCGTTCACGTGCGGCGGGCGCACTTCGACACCACGCCGTTGCGCATCGCGCACGAGCGACGCCGGCGGATAGAAGCCCATCGGCTGCGCGTTGAGCAGCGAGCACAGGAACTCCGCCGGGTAGTGGTGGCGCAGCCAGGCCGACTGGTACGCGAGGAGTGCGAACGCCGCGGCATGCGACTTCGGAAAGCCGAAACCGGAGAAGCCGACGAGCTTGTCGTAGATCGCGTGGGCCGTCCGCTCGTCGATGCCGTTGCCGCAACATCCCTCGACGAAGCGCGGCCGGAAGGCTTCGATCGCCTCTTCGCTTCGCTTGCGGCTCATCGCGCGGCGCAACCCCTCCGCCTCGCCGACGCCGAACCGTGCTGCCGCCATCGCGACTGCGAGCACCTGGTCCTGGAAGACGACGACACCGAGCGTGTCGCGCAGCGGCTCGCGCAGCGATTCGTGCTCGACGTCGTAACGGAAGGCCGGATCCTCGCGCAGCTTCTGGCGACGGTCGATGTACGGGTGCACGGCCTTGCCCTGGATCGGGCCCGGCCGGACGAGCGCAACCTGCACCGTGAGGTCGTCGAGGTTCTCGGGGCGTGTGCGCAGCAGGCTCTGCATCTGCGCGCGGCTTTCGATCTGGAAGACACCGACGGTGTCGGCGAGCTGAATCTCCGCGTAGACGTCGGGGTCGTCGAGTGGGATGCGCGAGAGGTCGATCGTCTCGTTGCGCAGGCGTGCGATCTGGTCGACGGCGTCCTCGACGGCGGAGAGCATGCCGAGTCCGAGCAGGTCGATCTTCAGGAAGCCGGCGTCGGCGCACGAGTCCTTGTCCCACTGGCAGAGCTGGCGCCCGGCCATCGCAGCCGGTTGCACCGGAACGAGGTCGATCAGCGGCCGCGTGGAGATCACCATTCCGCCGGGGTGCTGCGAGATGTGTCGCGGCAGACCCGCGATCTCGCGCGTCAGCGCGCGAAACGCGTCCCAGCGCGGGCCGCTGTGGGAACCCGGTACGCCCTCGAGTTCCTCGCCGACGCGCGTCGCGTCCCAGCCGTCGGTGACGCGCGAGAGCCGTTCGAGCTCCGCGAACGGAAGACCGAGCGCCTTGCCGACGTCGCGGATCGCACCGCGGCTCCTGTATGTCGCAAAGCTCGCGACGAGTGCCGCGCGCTCCCGGCCGTACCGCTCGGTGACCGCGACGATCAGCTTCTCGCGGATGTCGCGCGGGAAGTCGAGGTCGATGTCGGGAACGGCGACGAGCTCGTCGTTCAGGAAGCGGCCGAGCGAGAGGTTCGCCTCGACGGGGTCGACATGCGAGAGGCCGGTGAGATAGCAGACGAGCGAGCCGACGCTCGATCCGCGGCCGCGTCCGGGCGGCAGCACGTGCCGCGGCGAGCCGGGGCCGCGCACCTCGAACGCGCACTCTCGTGCGAGCTCGAGCACCTCCCAGTGGAGCAGGAAGAAGCCGGCCAGGCCGAGCCGTGCGATCAGCGCGAGCTCGTCGTCGAGTCGTGCGCGTGCTGCCCGGTTGCCGTGCGGATATCGCTCCGCGAATGCGCGTTCGCAGACCGCGTGGAGCTGCACGTCGGCAGGATCCGCACCGCCGGAGAAGTCGGGATAGCGATAGCCGAGCTCCTGCGTCAGGTCGAAGGTGCAGCGGTCGGCGACCTCGCGCGTCCGCGCGGCCGCGTCTCGCGGCAACCGCTCGAGCATCTCGCGTGGCGCCCGGAGGACCGCTTCCTGGTTCCCGCGCCGCTCACGCTCGCAGCCGTCGAGGGACGTGCGGTTCGCGATCGCGACGAGCACATCCTGCAGCCGCGTTCGGCGCGCGTCGTGTGCGTGGACGTCCCCCGTTGCGACGGTCGTGACGCGCAGCGTCTGCGCGAGGTCGACGAGCGCCGCGTTGCGCTGCGCATCCCCACGTTCGAGCGGACGTTGGAGCTCGACGTAGAACGCGCCCCGGAAGGCGCGGGCGAGCCGCGCCGCACCGTTCGCGTCGACGACGGCGAGCCCGCGCCGCGCACACCCGGAGAGACAGACGAGACCTTCAGCGTGCGCGGCGACGACGTCGAGCGTCGTCCCGGGTGGCAGCAGGTCGCGCTCGCGCCCGGGCAGCCGCGTGCGCGCGTGCGCATCCGTGAGGATTCGGCAGAGATTCGCGTACCCGCGTGCGGTCTCGCAGAGGAGCGTCACGTGCGCGCCGCCTTCGAGGGTGACCTCGGCGCCCGTGATCGCGCGGAGGCCGAGGTGCTTGCAGGCGTGCGCGAACTCGAGGGAGCCGTACACGCCGTCGTGGTCCGTCAGCGCGAGCGCGTCGTACCCGAGGTGCGCCGCGCGCGCTGCCAGCTCCTCGGGCAGCGATGCGCCGTCGAGGAACGAGTACGCGGAGTGCGCGTGCAGCTCGACGTACGGCGCCGCGCTGGAGGCGTTGGACCGCGCGGCACCCCGGGTCCCATCCCTAGCCCCCACCCTCCCAGGGGAAGAGCCCGAGGGTAGCGCCGAAGGTGTGACGCGGGTGTCACGCAGATGGGCCGAATGTGTGTCTTTTCGTCCACCGGCGCTGCGCGGACGCCGGCCCGCGCCGCCGCCGAGTGGGAAGCGCTCGTCTACGCGCGCTGGGTGAACCACGCGCCGTTCTCCTCGTCGCGGTAGACGACGGCGTTCTCACCCGTCTCCAGCACGACGTCGAAGTAGCGGCGGTCGACGGGCTCGTCGGTCCACCAGCGGTCGACGACGCGCCACTCCTCGCGCAGCACCGCGACCGGCACACGGTTCACGCGCCGCGGCACGCCGTTTGCATGCGGTTCGACGAGCGCGGGACGCGGTTCGTTCAGTCGTCGCGCGGAACGAGCAGCGCGCGCGCCTCCGGGATACGCGACCACGGCGCCACCTCCACTACCGTCGAGACCCCGCCCGCGCCAACCGCCGCCCGGACCTGGCGCAGGCCCTCCTTCAACCGTCCACGCAACACTTCACCCTCCGCACGCACGAGCTCGAGCTGCTCGCCCGTCCCCTCGGCGAGCTCGACGATCTCGAGCCGAAGCTTCAACGCGGGCGCCGGCAGCTCCGCGAGCTTCGGCCCGAGCGCCGCGCGCAGCCGCGCGACGTCGGCCGACGGCTCGCGCAACGTCACCGTCCGGCGCCACGAGGCGCCGCCGACGAGCCGCGCCCACAGCGCGAGCTTCCGCGGCGGCCGCCCCGCGCGTTCCGGCCGTGCGAGCAGACGGTCCAGGAGGACTGCAAGCCCGCGCCGGAGCGTCAGCTCGTTGCCGACCGCCTCGGGGAACTCCAGCGTCTCGACCAGAGACTCCGCCGCCTTCCGCGGCGCCACCCTTCCGTCCCGCTCGCCTCTCGCCAGGCTCCAGGCGCGCCGTCCGTCAGCCCCCAGCCGTTCCGCGACGGCGCCGCCCGGCAGCCCGGCAAGCTGACCGATCGTGCGAATCCCGAGCTCCTCGAGCTCCTCGTAGCGCGCCCGCTCGAGCGGGAGCAGCGTGAGCGGAAGCGGCGCGAGGAACGACCGCGTGCGCTCGTCGGAGACGATGAGCACCTGCCCCGGGCGCGCGACGCCCGCAGCCGCGAGCGCCGCGAACCGCCGCTCCGCCGCACCGACGCGTGCGTCCCACGCCGGCCCGACCGCGGCGAGCGCACGCCGCAGCGCCGGCTCGAGGCCGCCGTAGAGACGCTCGACGCCGCGCGTCTCGAAGTACACCGTCCCCGGCCCCGCCGGCTCGACGGCGAACCCCGCGTTCTCGAGAGCCCGTAGGACATCCTCCCACGCCTGCTCGACGCCGGCCGGGTCCTGCTCGACGAGGACGAGCCGCGGACACGTCGCGAGCGCCTCCCCGAGCCGCATCCCCGGCCGAATGCCCTCGGCGGCCGCAGCCGCCGTCACGGAGCCGAGGAGCGGCTCCCTGCCCGGGAGCGGCGCCAGGGCTGCCGGCCCGGCCTCGAGGCCCGGCCGCGACCGCAGCGCCGCCCGCAGGTCGAAGCCCTGGATGACGAGTGCGGCGATCACGGGAACGTATGTTCTATACCCGAACACACGTTCGTGTCAAATCTAGGCAAGTGGCCGTTCTCTGTAGAGGCGGCTGTTGAGCGCGCGGAGCGGCTTTTCGGCCCCTTGTGTCTCTCCACACGGTTGCGGGCCGCGCGAGGGGTCCGCTAGACCCGCTGCCGGAACGGAGGACCGCCACCTTTGACCGAGGGCAGCCCTCCGCGCCGACAACGAACGGCCCCGTAGCTCAATGGGAGAGAGCACCGGCTTGCTACGCCGGAGGTTGGCGGTCCGATCCCGCCCGGGGCCATGCCCATCGTAGGCGATGCCGTCCGATGGGGTTTCTACACTGAGGGGAACAAAATGCCTCCCGCGAACCGAAAGAACCCCGCCCGCGCCAAGTCCTCGCAGTCGCTCTACTCGCTGCATGAGTTCCTGGCCGAGTTCCCCGGCGACGACGCCTGCCTGGAATGGCTCTGGCGCGAACGCCACTCCACCGACGGGGAGCACGCGCACTGTCCGAAGTGCGACCAGACGCGGAGCTTCAAGCGGTACGCGACCAAGCAGCAGCGCCAGTCGTGGACTTGCACCGCCTGCGGCCACCACACCCACCCGACGGCCGGAACGATCTTCGAGAAGTCGTCGCGGCCTTTGAGCGATTGGTTCTACGTCATGTACTTGGTCTCTAGCTCCCGCTGCGGTGTCGCGGCGAAGCACGTCGAGCGCGAGCTTGGCTGCAACTACAAAACCGCGCGGCGAATGCTGAACAAGGTTCGCACCGAGCTGATGCGGCAGGACTACAACACGCCGCTCAGCGGCGAGGTCGAAGTGGACGAGACCTACATGGGCGGCAAGCCGCACGCCTACCCGAAGCACAGCCGGCAAGAGCACATGGATCGCAAGACGCCGGTGTGGGCTGCCGTCGAGCGCAAAGGCCGGATCGTCGCCACGTCGATGCGGTTCAACCGCGGCGGCGAAGTGTGGGACAACGTCCACACCCACGTCCTGCCGTCCTCCATGCTGTTCACCGAC
>JAFAHG010000011.1 GCA_019237315.1 Actinomycetota bacterium | reverse complement strand
GTAGAGGAGGTTCGCGATGGGCAACGCGCCGCGCGGCGGCGCGAGGTAGCCGAGTGCGAGCCCGAGCAGCGCGAACGGAACGAGCCCGACGGCGAGGACCGCGCCGAACTCGAACCACGCGGCGACGGGCAGCGAGGCCGCTGTCGTCGCGGAGGCGGCAACGACGACCAGCGCCGCGGCGCCGCATGCGAACGGCACCGCGGAGAGGACGCGGGCGACGAGCCGTTCGAGCGGCCCGACGGGAAGCGTCCGCAGGTACGCCTCCCAGGCCGACCCGCGGTCGGCCGCGATGCCGACGCCGAACTGGAAGAACGCGACGCCGATCACCGCGAATGCTGCGAAGCCCGTCATCTCGATGGTGGCCGGCAGGCGCGCGTGCGGAGGCGCGAACACGAGGAAGAACGCGGCCGGGAAGAGAAGCGTCGGCACGACGTACGCGGGATACCGAACCAGCTCGAGGACGAGCACGCGTGCATGGGCGGCGACGAGCTTCACCTTCGTCTCCTTGCAGTCAGTGCTTCCTCGAGCGTGAGCGGCCGCACCTCGAGGTCGTGCAACGCCGCGCCTGTGCGCACGAGTCGCGCGACCTCGGCTCCCGGGTCCGCGACGCGCCTGCAGACGAGCCGACCGTCCGGCCCGCGATAGCTCACCGACGCGAGACCGGCGGCTGCCTTGATCTCCATGACGCTGCCGTCACCGACGACGCGCCCGCCGTCGAGCAGCAGCACGCGTGTCGCAAGCGCCTCGGCCTCGTCGAGGTGGTGCGTGGTGAAGAGCGTCGTTCCTCCGCGGTCGGCGTGGTCCTGCACCGCTTCCCACACAACGCGCCGCGCGTCGGTGTCGAGCCCGGCCGTCGGCTCGTCGAGCACGACGAGCGACGGGTTGCACGCCAGCGCAAGCGCGACCGCAAGGCGACGCCGCTCCCCTCCCGACAGACCGCCGACCTGCCGCTGCGCGAGTGCGTCGAGTCCGAACCGCGCCAGCAGCTCGGCGCGCCGCAGAGGCTCGGACGCATGCGCCTGCACGAGCCCGACGACCTCGCGCACACGCAACGTCCCGGGGAAGACAGGCTCCTGCAGCGCGACACCGAGCCGCTTCCGCGCGCGTGTCTGCCTCGGGTCCTGACCGAACAGCCGCGCACGCCCGGCGTCCGGACGACGCAGCCCGAGGAGCAGCGCGAGCGCCGTAGATTTGCCTGTGCCGTTCGGGCCGAGCAGCGCGACCAGTTCGCCCCGACCGATCGCGAAGCCGACGTCGTGGAGCGCAACGGTCGACCCGAACCGCTTCTCGACGTGCTCGAACTCGACGACGGTCATGAGCCGCGCCGCCTGACGTCACCGCCGACGAGGACGTTGTAGACCCAATGGGCGCCGATCGGCGCGGCGAGCGCACCCGTTGCGAGATAGATCGCGCCGAATACCCCGCCGGTTCCGAGATGGGCGAACGGCCGACGCCCATGGAGCGTCGCAAACGCGACCGTGCTGGCCGCGAGCGCGGGAACCGCCCCGTGCGGCAGGAGTGCGGCGAGTGCGAAGCGCCGCCAGAAGAGCTCTTCGCTCGCAGCCCAAGCCCCGAGGAGCGCAACCTGACTCAGCGCACGTCCGCGCAACGGATGCGGCCTGCGGCGCGCAACCGCTGCGAACAGCAGCGCTCCGGCAGCGACGCCCAAGGCCGCGGCGAGCGGCACCGGCACGCGGCCGCGCGGACTTGCGGGCGCGAGCAGGAGAAGCCCACCGAGGGCCGCTGCGCCCGGCGCGCCCAGCGCGACCCACGCGACTGTCGCCTTCATCGACCGCCGCCGAGGATGACGACGTACACGCTCGCCTCGTCGAGACCGTCGGCCCCGACGAGAGCGTCGACCCTCCGGTCGTAGTAGCCGCCGACCGGCAGCGCGGCCACGTCGGCACATGCAGCAGCAAGGACGACGTTCTGTACGACGTGACCTGCCTCGAGGAGCGCGAAGCGATAGCCGCGCAGGCCGTACTTGAAGCGGGTGCGCCAGAACATCGCCGTCAGCACGAGCACGGCAGCCGCGCGCTCGCCGAGAGAGGGGTCGACGAGCGCGGACGACACGGCGGCGCGGTCGGCGTCCCCGAGCTGCTCGAGTCGATGCGCGAACGGGTCGTAGTGGAAGACCGACTCCGAGCAGTCCTCGACAGCAAGGGCGACCACGTACAGCTCGAGCGGGTAGAGCGCACCGCCGGACGGAACGGTCCGGCGCCCTGACTGCACCGCGTATCCGGCCTCGAGAAGCCCGCCGAGGGTGCGGAGAGAAATGCTGCGCGCCTCGTCGGGAGCCGACGACCGGCGGCGGACGAGCGCATCCCGGAACGATCCACCCGGAACCGCACCCCGTTGGAGCGCGATCCCGGACCGATGAGCGTGCGTGCGGCTCGAGCGGGCGGCACTCTGCTGGAGCTCGGCACTGCGACCGAGCAGGAGCAGCGACGGGAGCCTTCCCGGGGCGATGCGCGGATGAAGGCGCGACGCCTCGTGGAAGTGCTCCGCGGGATCGTCGTCGGCGACGGGCTCGCCGTAGACGACGGATGCGAAATCGGCTGTCGGGGACGTCGTCATGGGAACGGATGCGGGTGTGGGTTCACGTCGCTCTCGCGCAGCGGCTCCGGACGTAGACCGAGCCGCCAGGCCTCTTCGTAGAGTCGACGACCACCGAGGAAGCGGGCGCCGTGCACGACGTCGAGCGCGCAGAGCTCGGGTGCGACGACCTTCATCACGACGAGACCGAGCGCACGGATGTCCGTGGACGTGACGTCCACGGCGTAGGCATTCGATCCCGCGGCCTCGACCCGCTCGCACAGTTCGGTTACACGGTCGGCCGGAGCCGCGCCCGGGAGGCGCGGCACGTCGGCGATCCTGGATCTCCGCACGGACGCGTCGAGGAACATGCTCTCGGGACGCGGCTCGGCGTAGCGACGGATGTGATCCTCGAATGTCCCAACGACGTCCCCGCCGCCTCGCAACGCGAGCTTCGCGCCGGCGCTTCGCGCTGCGAACGCCTCGACGAGCGCCTTCCACCATGCGCGAACTGACGACACGGCGGTTCCGGCTCCGACGCCGAGCGCACCTGCGTATCCGTCGGGTGCGCGGACGACGCCGAGCACAGACGGCAGCCGGTGGAAGACCGACAGGTCGACTGCGGAATAACGGAGACCGGTCGGCGCGAAAAGCGCGCGGTCGAGCTCGTCGACCTTCTCGTCGCCTCTCCAGTCCAGCAACGGCAGCTCGAGCCGGTTCGCCCAGGTGATCATGAAGGCGTCCCGCTCGAGCAGCTCGCACAGCCCGCGTTCGAGCGCCTCGTCGCGTGTTGCCGCGCACGCTGCTCCGCTGCTCGTCGCGTACCCGATGCGCTCACCGTCGACGGCGAGGTCGGACAGGAAGACGAGCTCTGCGGGGACCCAGACGTGCTCGCCGTGCGGCAACACGAGGCCGTCGACCCAGGGGACGCGCGCGGTCCGCGTGAACGCTGCAAACGGAAACCCGGGTTGCGCGTGCTGTCGCTCGGAGAAGAGGGCGAAGCGCTCCGGAGCGACCGCCTCGTCGCCGAGCTCGGAGGCTGACGCGACGACGATGCGCTCGAGCGGAACCGTGGAGAGTGCGTACCGCTCGATCGCCTCGCCGACCGCTGCGGCGGCGGCCTCGGCACGCGTCATTCCCGCTCCACCCGATCCCGCGAGCTGCGCAAGACCACGTCCAGCGGCCACGGCCACGCGGTGCACCGGCGGATCCGCGGCGGCGCTGAGACACTCCTCGAGCGTGCGAACGATGCCCGTGTACGGCGAGACGGCTCGGCGGAGCGCGGGCGGCAGGAGTTCGGCAACGGTGCTCATGCCGCCTCGTGCCACGGTGCTCGTGACGCGCGACCGGCTGCGGGCGAGCACGCTCGGCAACGCGGGACGCGAAGGACGGGATGCTCGCCGATCGAGAGCCGTGGCCGCGGTTCGACGGCGTACATGACGCCCGGCAACGTTGCGTCGTTGCCGGCAACCCAGCGAAGCGCCACATGCGCCGCGACGGCAACGACGAGAGCGTCGAGCGCCGCGTCGGCGCGCACCGCGAGGGATGTCGCGTCGACGTCGTCGAGATGCTGTCCGTACTCGAGGTTCGCCGCGCGGCGGGTGAGCACGCAGGCGTAGCAGCACGACTCACCGGGCAGCATCAGCGGGCCGACCGCGGCGAAGCGTCCGTCGTACGGCAGAAGGGGTAACCAGGCCGCGCCACGGGCGAGAGCGTTCTCGTTCCACGCCTCGAGCCGCTCGAGCTCGTCCGCCGCGGGGGCCACGACGGTCAGCGCCACCGGCGCCACCCGTCGCCAGCTTCCCCGGCGCACGTGACCGACCGCCGCCGCGTGCAGGAGTCGCGCAACCTCGGCGGCCGCCGGTCCTGATCCGAGGACAGCAACGGATGCGTCGCGCAGGCGTTCCGCGGCAACCGCAGGGGAGAGGCCGTACGCGGCTGCAACGGCGTGCGCTGTCGCGCGCACACCGGGCGGCGCATCCGGCCCCTCCGCGAGGAGACCGTGGGCGGCAAGAAGCTCGAGCGCGTGATCGACCGCTTCCGCAGCGCGCGACCCGACACGGTCGTACAGCTCCTCACGCGTGCGCGTGCCGTCGAGCAGCGGCAGGAGCGCAGGCAGAAGCGTTCGCACCGCCGCACCCTCGAGGACGACGGCCGTCTGCGCGTGTTCGAGCACCAGACGGTCGCCGTCCCCGACGAGGCGGTACCAGGGCGCGAGGAGCGGCCGATGAGGCACGTCGGTCAGTCGCCTCGCCATCCGATGCAGCAGCAGCAACAACAGCAGCAGTCCTGCACCATCGCGAAGAGGGCACCGGTCTCCCCGAGCGCGACGGCCCGGAGATCGAGCAACTCGGCTGTCAGCTCCGCGATCATCCGCAGAAGAAGAGGCAGCTGCAGCAGCAACAGCTGCAGCAGTCGATCACCGCCGCGAAGAGCTCGCCGCCCGTTCCGCGGACCGTCGCCGTCAGGTCGAGCAGGTCGCTCGTCAGCCCATCCAGCATCCGAACCTCCCTTGTTGTCTTTACAGCCAACGTAGCGGGAGAGGTGTCACGCCTGTGTGACGTGTTCGTGCCGAAAGTGCAACAAAAGCGCCCGAGCGCGACAAGTAGCCGTTTCGGACATCTCACGCGCGCGGACGCCGCCGAGTTAGACGAGGGTGCCGCTAGAGATGACGCTGTCGCTCGCGATGGGCCCGGGCCTTCGCGCGGTTCCCACACGAACGCATCGAGCACCACGCGCGCGACTGGTTCTTCGCGTGGTCGACGAACGCCCACTCGCAATCGTCGGCACGACACGCTTTCAGCCGCGACCAGCTTCCATCTGCGACCGCCGCCTGTACCGCGACGACGATCCGGCCGAGCGCTCCCGCAAGGCCGCCGGAGGCCGGCTCCAGCACCGGCCCGTCGGTGAACCGGAGCTCGATCCGGGCCCGCCTCGCAGCCGCGTCGACGACGCGTTCCGCCCGGCCCGTGTCGACCTCGACCTCGTTGTTCGCGAGCAGGAGGAGGCGCAGCGCCTCCCGGAGCTCGACCGCCTCGGCGAGGTCGAGCGCGGTGGCCCGGACCCGACCGAGGCCGCGCCCTTCGAGCCACGCGGACAGCGCCGCAGGCGAGGTCAGCTGCTCTTCGTCGCCCTCCCTGTCCTTGTGGAGGGTGTTGACGAAGTCCCTCACGAGCTCGATGTTCGTAACCATTGTCCTTGCGTTGGGGGTTATGTAACCGGTATCATCCTAACACGAGTTACCGAGCCCCTCGGAGGTGCGAAATGACCCACCCCGCTTTTCGCCAGTTCCAGCTGCAGGAAGAGACGCGCCGGCTCGCGGCGAGTGGCCGCCGGACGTCGTTGCTCCCGGCCTCGAGGCCGGGCCCGGCGACGGATGCGGAGGTCGTGCTGCGCCTCTGCACCGTCCACGACGACGAGGCGCTGGCCCGCCTCGCCGGCCTCGAAGGGCGTCCGCTGCCCGCCGGCCGCTTCGTCGTCGCGCTCGTCGACGGAACGCTCGTCGCGGCGCAGCCGCTCGCCGGCGGGCCGCCGTTCGCGGATCCCTTCCGCCGGACGACGGACGTGCTGCACCTGATGGAGCTCCGCACGCGGCAGCTCGCGCCGGCCGGCGCCCGCCGCGTCGCGCTCCGGCGCTGGAGCGCCGCACGCCCCTAAGCGGAGCGCGGCCCGCCTCCCCGCTGGGGAGACGGGCCGCTTGCCGCCAGTGACGCCCTACTTGTGGCAGGGATGGGCCTTGCTGCTCTTCTGGCCCTTCTTGCACTTGGGAGTCGACTTCGTCGTCG
>JAFAHG010000250.1 GCA_019237315.1 Actinomycetota bacterium | reverse complement strand
TTCACGCTGATCGTCGAACAGGTGGTGCCGTCCGCCTTGGTGGCGAGTGGTGAGTACTGAGTGGCCGCGACCGGGAGCCACTTGCCACCCTTCTCGTACACCAGCGAGCTCGTGGTGAGCCCGACGGCGCAGATCTGGAAGGTCACTTCCTTCGTCGTCGCGGAAGCCTTGAGGTCGAAGAAGGTGCTGGCGGTCTCAGCGGAGCCCTGGACTGCGAAGGCGACACCCGTGACCGGGTTGTTCGAGTAGGCCTCCACGGTCACCGCGCCACCCTGCACCGTGGCTGTCACCGTGGCCGCCGTACCACCAGCCGCAGCGGGGACAGCGACGGGAGCGGTGGAGGCAACTTTGTTTCCGGTGGATACCACGGTCTCCGGGGTCCCAACGACGGCGTTGACGTTCACGATCGTGAGGGGCGCTGACGACTCCGACGCGTTGCCCGATCCTGCCGAGTCGGAAGCCGTGACAGTGAACGTGAGCGTATTCGCCACCTGGCTCGACGTGTAGTTGGCCACGAGCGACGTGCTCGCCGTCGGCCCGAACAAGTTCCCGTTGCCGTCCTTCACGGTGTACGTCACAGTCCCTCCGGTCACCGGCACCGCAGACCAGCTGACGATGACCTGTTCGTTGCTCTTCCCCTGCGCAGCGGTGACGCCGGTCGGCGCTGCCGGGATCGCAGAGCCCGACACCGTCACCGTTGCAGCCGAGGAGCTGCTGGCGCCGAAATGAGGATCATCGGCGTAGCTCGCGGTGATCGAATGACTCCCCGCCGCCGAGAGGGTCGCCGAGCAGGTCGCCTTGCCGCTCGAGACCGCGACATTCGAGCACCCGGTTATCGCGGTTGTACCGTCGAAGAAGCTGACAGTGCCGCCGAGGCTGCCTGATCCGGAGGCGACCGAAACGGTCGCCGTGAGCGTCAACGCCTGCGTCGCGGCAATCACGGGGCTTCCCGCCGAGAGAACGGTTGTCGTGGTCCCTTTGGCCACGGCGAACGATTGAGCGTTCCCGTCGGACGCGTTGTAGTCCGTCCCCGATCCCACGTGTGCCGAGAGCGAGCAGCTTCCGATGCCCACGTACGTGACTGCGAGCCCGGAAACCGTGCAGACACCGGTCGAGCTCGACGTGATCGAAATCGTTCCGTCCCCGTTCGTGCCCACCGTTGCCGTGAAGCTCCCGCCGAACACGCCACTCGACGGCAGGTTCGAGATCGCGATCGATGTTGGAGTCGCCCGGCCGACGGCGAAGGTCTGAGCACTTCCGTCAGCCCCGGCGTAGTTCGTGCCCACGCCCACGTGGGCCGTGAGTGAGCACGTTCCAACCCCGACGTACGCGACGACCGACCCCGACACGGTGCAAACGCCCGTCGAGCGCGGTGATCGACGTCGAGCCGTCGCCGTTCGTGCTCACAGTCGCCGTGAAGCTCCCGCCGTAAGATCCGCTCGACGGCACGTTCGAGATCGACGGCACCGTCGGAGTCGCCTGGTTGACCGAGAAGGTCTGGGCGTTCCCGTTTGCCGAGCTGTAGTCGGTTCCCGCCGCGACATGCGCCGTGAGCGAGCACGTGCCCACACCGACGTAGCTGACGGCCGACCCGGAAACGGTGCAGACGCCCGTCGAGCTCGACGTGACCGAGGTCGTCCCGTCGCCGCTCGTGCTCACCGACGCGGTGAACCCCCCGCCGTAGGTACCGCTCGACGGCAGGTTCGAGATCGCCGGCGTCGATGCGGCCGCCTGGCCGACTGCGAAGGTCTGGGCGGTACCGTTCGCGAAGTTGTACGTCGATCCCACTCCGACGTGCGCGGTGAGCGAGCACGTTCCGACGCCCACGTAGGTGACCGTAAACCCGGAGACAGTGCACACACCCGTCGAGTTGGAGGTCACCGACTTGGTGCCGTCGCCGTTCGTGTTCACCGATGCGGTGAAGCCGCCGCCGTACGTGCCGCTCGAAGGCAGGTTCGAGACCGACGGCGTGGTCGGCGTGAGCAGACCCCCCGTCCACTGGGAGTAGAGCGTGGTGTTCGCCGCGATCGTGAACGTATCCCCGGCGTCGTAGTGCGTACCCGTGCAGAGCGTCGGATCGGCCGCGTTGTTCGTCGTGCACCAGCCCGCGAACGTGTGACCGGAAAGCGTCAAAGGAGTTCCGCCGACATTGCCAAGCACCGTGACCGTCGGGCTTATCACCGTCGAGTAGGGCTGGCTCGGATCAGTCGGGGCCGTTCCCGTCGCCAACGAGTTGTCGCTCGCATGCGTGCTGTAGGTCACGGACGCGAGGATGTCGATGAAGGTCGGTGGGTTGGCGCCACTCCCGTCGATCGGCGAGGTGAACGTCGAGTCTGCGTACGTCGTCACGGAGAAGCCAAAGCGGCTGTATTGCGACGCCGCAGCGCTGATACCCGAGATCGTCAGCGCGGCCGGCGTGTTCGCCCCGAGTGAGCAGCCGGCGCCGGTCAGCGGGACGATCACCGTGTGACCGTTGAGGACCGGGGTCGGCGTCGCGCAGCTCGTAAAGCCGGAGACAAACGCAGCGGTCAAACCGCTGAAGGTGAAACCGGTCGGGAACGTGACGTCCACGGTGTTGCCCGTGACGAGCGCACCCGAGCTCGACGGCGCGAACGTGATCCCCCACGTCGCGCTCGTTGCCGAGACGAAGGTGTTCGGAGTGAGGGACACACCCGTCACCGACGTCGCCCACGCACTTGGCGTGAAGCCAAGACCAAGCGCGATCACCCCGGCCGCGACCGCAGCGCGTGGACGCCTCAGTACCCGGGTGCCGCGCACTGACTACCCTCCGAAGCCGCAGTTAGCCGTCAGAAATCGACCCGAACCTCGGGTTGCAGTATATGTCCAGGACAGTCAACACGCCCGAGCACCACCGCGATGCCTACGGATATCAGTCGCATCGACCTCTCGCAGCCGTCGATCTCCCACCACCTGCGGATCCTCCGCGACGCCGGGCTCGGCGGATGACGGACGAACGCCCCGAAGTGCTCTTCGTCTGCGTCCACAACGCGGGACGCAGCCAGATGGCAGCCGGGCTCGTGAAGCTTCGCTCGCAGGGCCGCATCCAGGTCCGCTCTGCCGGAAGTGCGCCCGGAGACGAGATCAACCCGGCCGTGATCACCGTGATGGACGAGCTCGGCGTCGACATGAGCGAGGAGTTCCCGAAGCCGCTCACCGACGAGGCGGTACGCGCCTCGGACGTCGTGATCACGATGGGCTGCGGCGACGCGTGCCCCATCTACCCGGGGAAGCGCTACGAGGACTGGCAGCTCGAGGACCCCGCGGGACAGGGGGTCGACGCGGTACGGCTGATCCGCGATGAGATCGACCGGCGCGTGCAGCGCCTCGTGGACGAGCTTCTGTCCGCGTCGATCTGATATCGTCGCCTGAATGGTCAACGGAGGACGCCTCCTTGCCGGCGTCGCGCTCGTCGCACTGACGGCCGTGCTCGCCGACAGCGCGCTCGCCGCTCCGCCGACGTGCAGCCAGATCCCGACCGGCCCCCTCCAGCAGGCGCTCGGCACGAAACCGCCTCCGCCGTCGACCGGCACGGGGACGGCGAACGGCCAGCAGACCTCGAGCTGCTCGTTCGGAGCAATCCACATCACGTACACGGCCGGGGAAACGCTGCCGAAGTTCAACTCGCTCCTCAAGTCCGAGAAGGCCGCGAACAAGAGCTTCCTGCAGGCCAATCAAGGTAAGTATCCGGGGTTCGTCGTCATCGGGACCAACAACACGATCGTGAACGGCAAGGTGAAGACGACCCCCGAGGTGTTCTTCAACGGTCTCGCTCAGAACACGCTTGTCACGGTCAGCGGAGGCAAGACGGCCGCGCAGGACGAAAAGCTCGGGGCGGCGATCCTGCCCCTCGTCAAGTAGCCCGCTGACGCGTTTGTGAAATCCGCCGTACGGAAACGCCGGACGGAATGGATGACCTCTCGCGCGCGCACGCAGACGCCCTGTACGCGGTGGAGCAGCTGCGCGCGTTCATATCGGAGTACGACCAGTTCGCGCACACGCTTCCGCCCGACTCGTCCGTGCTGAAGCAGCTCGAACGCGCACGCGAGACGGTGGCGGCGTTCGACGCGGTCGACAAGGCGCTCGGCAACCGGCTCTCGTTCCCGGCCTGAGCTCGAGCGGTTAGAAAACCGCGCCGTCGCGGCACTGAGATGGTGATGGAGGAGGGGGCCGTCAGCTCCCGCCGCGGCGACCTCGTTCTCGCGGCGGCGCTCGTCGACACGCTCGAACGCGTGCTCGTCGAGCTCGACACGGACCTCGTCAGCGACGACCTCGTCTTCGAGCTCGGGGAGCTCCGCGCCGCCCTCGAAGTCGTGATCGAACGAGCGACCGGCGCGTAGCGCTACCCGTGCGCGTTTTCGACGCGCTCGACACCGCGCTGATACCCGTCGAGCTCCGAGCCGACGGTGGTCGCAGAGGTCCCGGCGATCTCCAGCTGCTTGGAGGCCACGTCGAGATGACCGGCGGCGGCAGCCGCCCGCGCGGCGTCGAGCGCGACCGTCTCGGCCGCGACACGGTCGACGAGATCGGCGAACCGCAAGCCGAAGAGCGTCGGGAAGCCGCGCGCCAGAGCGGCATCCAGCCCGGCGCTCGACGGCGAGGCTGCGACCCGCGCAAACGCTGACCGAACCGCGCCGGGCGCGCACTTCGCGAGCGCCTGCTGCACAGCGGCCGCGTCGGCCGAGGTGCTCGCACCGCGTTCGAGGTCGACGCGCAGCGCCTCGATCGGCGTGAAGACCTTCGTGAACGTGCAGAACCAGACGGGCGGAAACTCCGCGAACGCGGCCGTCTGCGCACGCAGCGCGCGCCCGATCGCCCCGGCGACCGCCGCGGCAGATCGCGGCTTCGTCGTCAGCTCGGCGCGCACCGTGCCGTAGGCCTCGAACACGCCGGCCGGGACCGGCAGCGTCGAGAACCCGATCGCGTAGCCGCCGATCGCGCACGCAGGCGCCGCGCTCTTCGTGCTTCCAGCGGACACGACGACGGTCGCCGTGCAGTGCTCGTACTGGTTCTCCGCGACGACGGCCACCTTCCCCGTGCAGCGGTCCGACTTGAAGCTCCAGCGGAAGGTGGGTCCCTGCTCGTCCCAGACGACGAGGCCGTGCCGCGACAGCGTGCCCGGCCCGTGCGAGGCGTTGTCACACGCGGAGCCGCCGACCGGCGCGATCGACCACTCGAGAGTCGGACGGTCGTTCGGCGGGACGTCGGTCACGGCGACGTCGAAGAGGAGCGCGCTGCGCGCGGGCTGCACGTGCACGCGCGAGAGCTTGAAGAACGCGGCGCCCGGAATCTTCGCGGCGTTTGCCGTCCCGGAGACGACGAGCAAGGCAACCGACGCGACGAAGAGCAACCGCACGCGCCGAGCGTACCCCGCTCGAGGCCGCTGTTACCTTGTCTTTCGATGAAGCTTTGGGGCGCGCTTGCCGTCGTCGTCCTGGCCGTAGCCGGTGTAATCGTCGGCCTGGTGGCCTTCGGCGGCGGCTCGTCCTCGACGGCGCTGCCGAAGAAGGGCCCGTACTCGCCGCTCACCGTTCCGACCCCGACGACGCCGCTCGTCGGCGGCGTCTTCCTCGGCGACCCGGAGGAGCACAGCGCGAGCGACCTGCAGATGATCGTCTCGCCGGGCAGAGGCCCCCGTCACTTCACGCTCTCGATCGTCAACACGTCCGGCATCGGCTACGTGAACTCGTTCCAGTGGTACCCGCCGCCCGGCGTGACCGTGCTCTCGGTCACCGGGAGCAGCCAGGGCCGCTGCAGCATGTCCGGAACGTCCGGTCTCGGCGGGAACCTCTTCAAGACCGTCGTGCTCGACCCGAACATCTCGTGCACGGGAGTCAACCTCAAGCCGCCGACGTGCACGTGCAGGGGCGACGGCGGTTCGATGACCGTCTCCTTCGTCGCCGACAAGAGCGGCATCCTCCCCGGGGCGGCTCGCGTCGTCTCGATGACGCCCGTCCTGAAGATCGTCCCGTCGTATGTCCCGCCTGCGGACAAGTAGCGCCGCCGCGCTCGCGGCCGTCGTCCTCGTTGCGGCGGGCTGCGGCGGCGGCGTCGACAAGGGCGGGATGACCTCAGGCGACCGCAAGGCGGCGCAGGCGGCCCTCGACGCGCTGCACGGCTCGAACATCCCGCTGCAGCTCGTCGGCATCTCGACGACCGCAGGCGAGCCGCCTGCGGCGTGCCGCGTGCATGTCGAGTCGCGGCACCCGGCGCGCTTCTCGGTCTACGTCTTCTGGATCCCGTACACCGGCGCGCAGACCTACAGCTGGCTGAACATGACGATCGCCGAGGATGCGAAGCAGGACACGTTCCATCTCGGCACGGGACAGCCGGCGCTGCCGGGCGGGATCCTCGCGCCGAACGGAGAGTCGATCCTGCCGGGCACCGCGGACTACGACACGCCGCTCTCGCACTACGGCCCGCAGCAGGCGCGCAAGAACGAGCAAGTCCTCCGTTCACATGCGGGCGACACGTTCGCGAAACCGACGGCGAGATGCATCGTGCTGATGAACGGCGACCTGCGGCTGCTGCCTACCTGAGCACGAAGTCCAGGCGGTGCACGTTCTTCACGGCGGGCGCGGAGCTCACCTGGCCGCGCGCGCCGAAGTACGTGCCGGTGCCGCCGCTCACCGCGAGCGTGAAGCTCGTCTTGCGGAAGTCGATCGGCCCTCCGCCCGTCATCGTCCCGCCGTTCAGCTCGTACGACGCATCGCAGATCGCGATCTCCGAGAAGTTGAACGTGCAGGAGTAGACGGCCGTTCCGATCTTCTGCTTGAGAGCAGCGTCCTTGTAGATCTTGAAGCTGAAGAGCGCGTTGTCGCCCGGGCCGGGGGCGCTTCCCGAGCCCTTCTTCGCGGGCGTCGGCAGCGACTTCGCGTCGACGTTGAACGGGTTGCCGTAGAGGCCGCGCTGCCGGTCGTCGGCGTGGTTCAGGTACTGCACCTGCGTCGCGCGCGCGTACAGCCTGAACGACTTCGTCCGCACAGCGGCTCCCGCATTGGCGGCGAGCAACCCTGCGACGGCCGCGACGAGCGCGATCTTCACCGCACCACTCCCTCGAGCCGCAGGTGCATGCGCTGCGCGTTCCCCGCGGCCGGCGTCGCGTCGACCTCACCAAGCGCGCCCGCGTAGGTGCTCGTGCCGCCCGTGACGCTGAGCGAGAACTTCGTGCTGTTGAACGCGATGGGCCCGGCGGCGAGAACGAGACCCCTGTCGAGCGCGAAGTACGAGTCGCAGATCGCGTGCTTCACGAAGTTGTAGTAGCAGGTGAAGATCGCCGACCCCGCCGATCGGGTCAGCGACGCGTCTGAGTAGAGCTTGAAGGTGTAGAGCACGTCGTCGCCCGGGAACGGGCCATTTCCCTTCTCGACGCCCTTCGTGAAGATGACGAGGCCCGGCGAGTGGATGTTGAACGGGTTCGTGCTCATGCCGCGCACCCGGTCGTCGGCGTGGTTCATGAACTGCGCGGTGGAGGCGACCGCGTAGACGGTGCTGGCGGCTGTGGTGCCCGTCGGGTCGTCGGCGCTGAGCGCCAGATCGATGCGTTGCGCGTTGTGTTGCGCGGGAACCGCGGAGACCTGGCCGCGCGCACCGAGGTACGCATTCGTCCCGCCGGTGACGACGAGCGTGAAGCTCGTCGCGTCGAAGTTCACCGGGCCGGCGGCGAGAATCGTGCCCGAGCGATGGGTCAGGTTGTAGTACGCCATGCAGAGCGCGTGCCGCGTGTAGTTGAAGTAGCACGTGTACGACGCGGTGCCGCCGCGCTGCTTCAGCTTCGCGTCGGCGAAGACGTTGAACGTGTAGACGGCGACGTCGCCCGGGAACGGGCCGACGCCGACCTCGTCGATCTTCGGCCGGAGGCGCTGCAGCGGCGGGGTGAACGGGTTGTTCGCCGCCCCGCGCGCACGGTCGTCGGCGGTGTTGATGAAACTGACGCCGGAGGCGACCGTGTACACCGTGACGACGTGCAATCCCGCCGGCTGCGCAGCGCCCGCGGCGAACAGGGCAGCCGCGATCACCGCTGGAACACTGCCCGCTATCCGCCTCACTGCCGAGACAGCGTAGCGCGGGCACGTTCGGAGAAGGTCAGCCGTACCGGCGGTAGAAGTCGCGCCAGATGAGCCGGTAGACCGGCACGTAGCGCGGGATCGAGCGCACGCCCGGGATGAACGGAACGCACACGAACGCGAGCGAGAGGAGCGCCATGATCGCCCAGATCTGCGCATCGGCGTTCGACGAGGTCGAGAACGGCGGAACCTGGTACCAGAACGTGTAAAGCCAGAGCCACGCCTGACCCGGGTAGTTCCCGGTCTCGTTCATCATCCCCCACTGGCTTCCGAGCAGGTGTTCCGTCTGCGCGAGGCTCTCGAGGTAGCTCCCGTCGGCCAGGAAGAGCAGAGCCTTCGTGAAGTTCGTCTGGTAGAAGCGGTCGGTCGAGACGAGCGCGCCGTCGAGCGCTCCGCTCCGCGCCATCGCGAGCAGCTCGCCCATCAGCACGGGGACCGGGCCGAAGGCTGCAGGGTGGGCGCGTATTCGCGCGATGACGTGGCCCTTCGCAAGCGCGCCGGCGAATGCCTGCGACCACGACCGCTGCTCGGACGCCGGTGCGTGCTCGTACACCGCGAGCGCACGGGCGACGCGCGGATTCGTCTGCGCGGGGATCGCGAGCGGCCCGAGCACGAAGGCGCGTGCCGGGTCGATCGGGATCTGCACGCCGAACAGGCGGGCGAGCGAGATGCCGCCGACGATGTTCTGGCCGGCGCCCGCGACGTGCGTGTACGGCGGCCCGTACGTCGCGACGCCGCTCGTGCCGTCGAGCTCGGAGACCGCGGTCGTCAGGAAGTCCGTCGGGTCGGCGGCGGACCACTGTGCGACCGTAACCGGCTTCACGTCGGGCGACGAGAAGATCGCGGCGAGGAGCAGGGTCAATGCCGTCACCGCCGCGAGCGCGATCACCGCCTCCTTGACGATGTCGTAGCGGCGCTTCGGCCCCGTCCACTCGAGCGCGGCGACGGTCACAGCGGCGGCGCCACCCCACGCCTGCGGACGAGCAGGATGTGCCCGCCGATCAGCAGCGCGACGACGAGCGGCAGCAGCAGGATGTGCCACATCAGCATCTGGCCGAAGTTGAGGACGTTGAAGAACGCACCGACGCCCGAGGCGTTGAGGCCGTCCTTCGCCTGCGTCCCGATCCACTGCGAGTCGAAGTTCTGCTGCGTCAGGTAGCCGGTGAACGCAGTGGCGATCGACAGGAGGAACGAGACGGCGCCGGTGATCCAGGTGAGCGCGCGCCGGCCGCGCCACGCCGCCATGAAGAACTTCCCCCAGAGGTGGACGACCATGAAGAAGAAGAACAGCTCCGTGCCCCAGAGGTGGACGCTGTTCACGTAATGGCCGACGGACGACGTGTGCCACCACGCCGGCCCGGCGAGCGCGATCACCGCCCCCGACGCAAGCACCACCGCGAACGCCGCCAGCGTCAGCACCCCGAAGACGTAGATCCACGACGCGACGTACACGGGCTGCGTGTCGGGCAGCAGACGGTCGGGCGGAAATGCCGCGACACCGCGGTCGCGGATGCGCCCGGTCCAGGTCGACGCGGTCACGCCTCGCCCCGGTCGCGCGGAAACGGCGCCGCGATCGCGAGCGCGAAGACGGCGAGCATCGCGACGATCACGACGAGGTTCGCAGTCGAGATCAGGAACCAGCCGGAGTGGATGTAACGAGGGCGGCCGTCCAGGTTCACGACCGCCCCGACGAGTGCGGCGAGCATCAGTCGAGACGCGGGCTGCGGCCGATGCGCCGACCCGTCTCCGGGTCGCGGTAGTGGTCGGCGTGCCGCGCGAACGGGCTCATCGCGAAGAGTGCGTAGCCGACGCACCCGAGCACCGCAACCACGAAGACCAGCGAGATCACGAGATAGGTGGTGTTCATGTCCAGCCTCCTTGTCGCTACCAAAGGTGGCAGGAGCGCAGCGGTCGTCCATCCGCGGCAGCGCGGATGTGCGTTGCGGGGAACTCCCTAGACGACGAAGTCCGGCCTCGCCACGCTGCGTGCGCGGAGGAAGCACGTCTTCAGGTCGCCCGCGACCGCCGTCGTGAGGCGGCCGAGCGTGAAGAAGGCGACGTTCCCGGTCGCGAGCGCGAAGCTCGGCCGGGGCAGGCTCAGATTCGCCTGCGCGGCCATGAGGATCATCTGGCCGTGGTTGCGCGCGTCCGCCGCGTCACGCCCGAAGACGAGAACGGCGTCCGTCTCCGGCCCGGACGGCGCCGAGGTGAAGAAGCTGACGAAGACGACGTTCCGGCGCAGCTCCGCTGAGAGCGGCGCGATCTCGCGCGGAAGCGGCGAGACGGCCCGGAGGACGTCGACCCGCCCTCCGAGGCAGTTTCGGAGGATCTGCCGGTCGTAGCGCGGCGACCCGCCAGCTCCTGCGGCCCCGGCGACGAGGCCGCCGAGCACTCCGGCGAGCACGATCGCGCAGAGAAGCCGGGTCATGCGGGTGCAACGCCGCCGGAAAGCGGTTCGATACGGCGTCAGCCCGTCCGGCGGCGGAGCGTCACGGCGGCGAGCGCCAGCGCGACGAGCACCGCGCCCGCGGTGATCCCCACGTCGAGCACGAACCGGCCTCCATACGGGCCGCCCCGGACGATCCCCGCGAGCGCGTCGTATGCGTACGTGAGCGGCAGCACGTCGGACACGATCTGCAACCAGCGGGCCATGTCGTGCCGCGCGACGAGGATTCCCGACAGGAGGAACTGCGGCAGCACGACGGCGGGCATGAACTGCACCGCCTGAAACTCCGACCGCGCGAACGCGCTGACGAGCAGCCCGAGGCCCATGCCGAGCAGCGCGTTGCCGACGGCAAGTGTGACAACTCCCCAGCGCGGTCCCGCGACGTGCAGGTCGAGGAGGCCGAACGCGAGCAGCGAGACGAGCGTCGCCTGCGCGACCGCCATCACGGCGAACGCGGACGCGTACCCGGTGAGCAGGTCGAGCTTCCCGATCGGCATCGACATCAGACGCTCGAGCGTCCCCGACACGCGCTCGCGCAGCATCGTCACCGACGTGACGACGAACATCGACACGAACGGGAAGAGCCCGAGCAGCGGTCCGCCGACGTGCTGGAACACCGCCGGGCGTCCGGAGTAGATCTCCTTGAGGAGCGTCTCGAGAAGGCACGGCACGCCGACGATCAGCAGGATCGTGCGAGGGTCGCGCCGGAGCTGCGCGAGCACGCGCACGGCGGTCGCCCACGTCGCCCGTGCGCTCATTGCGCCTCGATCAGCCGCAGGAAGACGTCGTCGAGCGCCTGCGCGTGCGTGCGCTCGCGCAGCTCGGCGGGCGTGCCCCACGCGAGCAGGCGGCCGCCGCGCAGCAGCAGCAGCCGGTCGCAGCGCTCGGCCTCGTCCATCACGTGGCTCGAGACGAGCAGCGACTTCCCCGCCGCAGCGAGCCGCTGGAACGTGTCCCAGAGGTCGCGCCGCAGGAGCGGGTCGAGGCCGACGGTCGGCTCGTCGAGGACGAGGAGCTCCGGCGAGCCGAGAAGCGCCGTGGCGAGCGACGCGCGCGCCTGCTCGCCGCCGGAAAGCCGTCCGACGACGTGCCCCGCGTGCCGCCCTAGACCGACGGTCTCGATCGCCTCGTCGACCTGTTCGAGCGACGCGTTGAGGAGCCGCGCGAAGTAGCGCAGGTTCTCGCGCACGGTCAGGTCGGCGTAGATCGACGGCGCCTGCGTCACGTAGCCGATGCGACGGCGAAGCGACGGTGCACCCGCGGGCTCGCCGAGCACGTCGACCGTGCCGCCCGCGACGCGCTGCACGCCGACGATCGAGCGCATGAGCGTCGACTTCCCGCTGCCGCTCGGGCCGAGAAGACCGGTGACGACGCCGCGCGCGACCGTGAGCGACAAGCGCTCGAGAACGACGGCCCGGCCGCGCACGACGCGGAGGTCGCGCACGTCAACCGCGGAATCAGTGGTTTCCACTGAACAGACGATGACGCGCCGGTGGGACGATGCTGTCGTGGGGTCCTGGAGCCTCGACCCGGTCCCGCTCGTCGCGGGCGCGGCTGCGCTCATGCTCTACGCGCAGGGGTTCGCGCGTCTGCGACGGCGTCGCCGCGACCTCGCGCGCGCGGGCGACGCGCTGCTCTTCGCGGGCGGGATCCTCGTCGCGGTGGTCGCGGTCGTCTCCCCGCTCGACCACTACGCCGACGACGAGCTCCTGTCTGCTCACATGCTCCAGCATCTGCTGCTCGGCGACGTCGCGCCGATCCTCCTCGTCCTCGGAGTGCGCGGCCCGCTCGGCGTGTTCGTGCTCCCGCGCGCGCCGCTGCGCAAGCTCGCCCGCATCGACCCGCTGCGCCGGACGCTGTCGTTCCTGCTGCGCCCGCGCGTCTCGTTCGCCGTCTGGGCGCTCGCGGTTGGTGGGTGGCACGTCCCGGCAGCCTACGACGCGGCGGTCGCACATCCCGCGCTGCACGTCTTCGAGCACGTGACGTTCGTGCTCGGCGGCCTGCTCGTCTGGACGCAGATCGTCGACCCGATGCGTCACGAGCGTCTGAGCCCCGGCCGCCGCGCGCTGTTCGCCGGCGCCGTGCTCGTCGCCGGGATGGGGCTGTCCGAGGTACTGCTCCTCGCAGGGCCCCTGTACCCGCACTACGCGCACATCGCGCACCGGACGTTCGGCTGGTCGGCGGGCGAGGACCAGCGTCGCGCGGCGCTGCTGATGATGGCCGAGCAGATCGCGACGCTCGGCACCGCGGCCGGGCTGCTCCTCTGGTCGCACGCGGAGCGCGTCGCGCGCGAGCTCTCGCTGTCCTAACCGTTGCCCTCGGAGGCGACGACGAATGCCGCGACCTCCTGGATCTGCGTGGCCGAGAGCGAGCTCTTGAACGGCGGCATGACCTTGCCCCCGTTCGTCACGCGTGCGATCACGAGCGCGAGGTTCGGCTTCTTCTGGTCGAGGTTCGGCCCGACTGTGCCGTGCGCCCCCGCCGCCGCGAGCGTGTGACAGCCCGAACAGCCGGCGCTCGTGAAGATCGACCTGCCCGCGGCCAGCGCAGGGTTCGCGCCCGCCGGCGCGCTCGCCGCCGAGCCGGCCCACGCCTTCGTCGCCTCGGTGCCGGCCGCCCAGCCGAACGACCCGCCTGCGAGCGCGAGACCGCCTGCAAGTGCCACGAGGACGACGCGTCGGGAACGCTTCGGGTCGGCGACGCGGCCGACACCCTTGCCGCGCAGCGTCTGGACGATGTTGACGGCGAAGAGGATCTGCGTGAGCCCGAGGCCGATCGCAAGCGGCACGCCGGCCTGCGTGATGTTGTCGTACTGGTGCGGCAGGACGGCGAAGCGCCGCGGCGCGCCGTGCAGTCCCTGCCACAACCAGAGCGCGGAGTTCGCGGTGCCGAGCACGAACGTCAGCCACACGTGCACGCGGCCCATCGCGTCGCTGTAGAGCGGCTTCCCGATCAGGTCCGGAAGCCACGCGTACACCCCCGCGAAGATCACGAAGCCGATCATCAGCAGCGCCATCTGGTGGAAGTGGCCGACGACCCAGAGCGTGTTGTGCACGACCTGGTCGAACGCGATCGTCGCGTTGACGACACCTGAGAGCCCCGCGAGCAGCCACGCGACGAGGGCGAGGAACATCGCCGCGCCGGCGGCGTCCCAACGGTAGCGCGAGCGGTAAATCGTGAAGAAGAGGCTGTAGAGCGACAGCGCCGACACGATCGTGATCGAGAACGTGAGCGGCTGCATCGCCGTGTTGATCGCGGCCTGCGGCGAGCCCGACGGATAGTCGATGTAGATGTGGTGCGCCCAGATGATCACGTTGACGACGACGGCGAGCGCCCAGCCGATCGAGATCACGTTTCCGGCGACGAGCGGCCGGCCGGCGTACTTCGGCACGAGCTGGTAGAGCATCGCCACGGCCGGGAAGAGCAGCAGGTAGACGACCGGGTGGCCGAACCACCAGAGCACGTTCTTCGCGAGCAGCGGGTCGACGTGCACGCTGGGCGTGAGCGACTGCACCATCATCTCGACAAGCAGCACCGCGAGCGGCAGCGTCGCGACGATCATGTCGAGCGCGATCACCGTCAGCGGGATGACGGGGTACGGCACGGGCCGCGGGTTCGTCGCGAAGCGGCGCGGCGCGAGGTAGCCGAGACCGATCGCGACGCCGACGCGGTTCGGGATGCTCCGCTTCACCGCGTGCAGCGCCGGCCCGAGCACGACCGTGAGGATCGAGAGGCACCACACGACGATCGAAAGCCCGGCGAGCAACACCGAGCCGCTGAAGAAGAACGACGTCCAGCGTCCCCACTGCCCGGCGCCGTGGAACGAGAGCGGGTAGAGGAAGACCCACGACGCGCCGAACTTGAACCCGAGGCACGTCACGACGACGCCGGCGACGCCGAGCACCATCAGCCACCACGCCGCGTCGGCGAGCCGGGCGGCGGTGCGCGTCAGCGGGAAGCCGACCTGCGCGAGCACCCAGAACGCGAAGCCCATCACCGCGAACGCGGCCCAGCCGACGAACGCGCCGAGGCCGTGTGCGGTCATGATCGCGTAGAACCAGCCGTCGGGCACGCGGTCGACGCCCGCCTGGCTGTCGCGCATGATCACGCCGAGGATCCCCGCCGCGCCGAGGATCACGGTCGCGGCGATCACGTAGCGGAACGCGATCCAGCGCGCGCGCTCGAGCTCCGGCCCGGGCGCGAGCGGCTCCGGCGTCGGCGCGACGTGGTTCACGCGCTCACCGTGAGCGAGCCCTGCATGTGCGCGTGGCCCACGCCGCAGAACTCGATGCAGAGAATGGTGTACGTGCCGGGCTTCTTGAACGTGTAGACGTACTTCTGCGTCTTGCCCGGCATGACCTGGACTTCGAAGAGGAGCTTCCCGCCGGCGTTGTAGACGGCGAAACCGTGGTTCACGTCGGCGGAGGTCAGCTGGAACTCGACGGGCGTACCGGTCTTGAGCGGCGTGCCCGGCACGATCCACGCGAACTGGATCGCCTTGATCTTCTCGATCTGCGCGTGCTTGCCCGCGCTCCGCCCATACGGGGTGAAGAGGATCGTCGAGAAGAGGAGCACGGCAAGCAGCACGACGACGACCGCGAACCACGTCTTCTCGCGCTCGCCGATCTTGCGCAGGTCCGGCTCGGGCTGGTTGCCGCGCGTCGAGACACCGACCCAGACGAGGAAGACGATCGCGAGCACGGACACCGTGCCGTACGACACGGCGATGATCAGCGCGATCCGGCCCACCGAGATTCGACTCTAGGCGAGCGCGCGATGCGCAACTAGGCGCAATTTCTACGTAGGCCGCGCGGCCTACCAGCTCTTCAGTGCGTGCGTCTGTGCGGACTCTGCGACGCGAACGCGCGCGTCAAGCGCGAGGCAACCGTGCGGAAGTGCGAGCACCGGATTGAGGTCGAGCTCGGCGATCTCGGGGATGTCGTGGGCCAGTCGCCCGAGTCGAAGCAAGAGGTCGACGAGCGCGTCGGCGTCGGCGGCGGTCGTGCCGCGGAAGCCGCGTACGAGACGGCCGGCCTTTCCGCTTTCGACGAGCTCGCGTGCGTCGGCGTCGGTCAGCGGCGCGAGGCGGAACGCAGCCTCGCCGATCAACTCGGCGTACACGCCGCCGGGCCCGAACGCCACAAGAGGCCCGAACGTCGGGTCCTGAACGATCCCGGCGAGGAGCTCCGTGCCGACCGTGAGGTGCGGCTGGACGAGGACCGGCGCGCCGATCCGCTCCACCGCCGCGCGCACCGCGGCCTCGTCGCGCAGGTCGAGCGCGACGCCGCCGCTCTCGGACTTGTGTGCGCCAGGGGCGGCGGTCTTCACGACGGCGGGAAAGCCGAGCTCGCGTGCCGCGCTCACGGCCTCGTCGGCATTCGCCGCGGTGCGCTCCTGCACGAGGGGGATGCCGTACGCCGCGAGCAGCGCACGCGGGTCGATCCATCCTTCGGCGCCCGCGATCGCTGCGCGCGCGGCGTCGGCGTCGGCGTCGAGCTCCGGCACCTCGCCGGCGTCGCGGCGCAACCACTGCGTGCGCTGCCACGCAAGCGCCAGCGCACGCGCCGCGGACTCGGGGTACGGGAGAACCGCGAGCCCGGGCAGGCGTACCGGCTCGGCGCTCACGAACGCCGCGACGACGGGCTTCTTCGCATCGCGCGCCGCGCGCGCCACCGCGGCGGCGACGTCGCCGGTCGTCGCCACGATCGGCGGCACGAAGAGCACGACGAGCGCGTCGATATTCGCGTCGGCGAGCATCGGCCCGATCGCCGCCTCGTAGACGTCGGCCGTCGCCGACCCGAGCAGATCGACCGGGTTCGCGAGACTCGCCTCGGCGGGAGCCACCGCGGCGAGCGCGGCACGCGTCTCGTCGGCGAGCGCCGGAAGCTCGAGGCCCGCGGCCTCGCATGCGTCCGCGCAGAGGATGCCGAGGCCGCCCGCGTTCGTGAGCACGCCCACGCGCCGACCCTGCGGCAGCGGCTGCGTCGACAGCACCGCCGCTGTATCGACGAGCTCCTCCAGCGAGTGCGCCCGCAGGACGCCGGCCTGGCGGAACAGCGCGTCGACCGCGGTGTCGGACCCTGCGAGCGCGGCGGTGTGCGAACCCGCGGCGCGCGAGCCGGCCGACGTCGCGCCCGCCTTCAGCGCGAGTACGGGCTTCGTTTGCGCCACACGACGTGCGACGGTCGCGAACTTGCGCGGGTTTCCGAACGACTCGAGGTACAGCAGGACGAGGTCGGTGGCATCGTCTCCCTCCCACCACTCGAGCAGGTCGTTCGACGAGACGTCGGCCTTGTTGCCGATCGACACGAACGAGGAAAAGCCGAGCGCGCGGCTCGCGGCCTTCTCGAGCAGCGCGAGACCGAGTGCGCCGCTCTGCGACGAGAAGCCGATGCGACCGGACGGCAGCGACTGCGCCGCGAACGTCGCGTTGAACCCGCGCGCGGGTACGGCGATACCGAGGCAATTCGGGCCCACGAGACGTGCGCCGTGCGCGCGCACGAGCGCGAGCAGCCGCTCCTGGCGCTCGCGTCCCTCGCGGCCGGTTTCTGCGAAGCCCGCGGAGATGACGCAGAGCGCGCGCACGCCGCGCCGCAGCGCGTCGTCCGCGGCCGCGAGCACGCTCCCGGCGGGAAGGCAGATGACCACCAAGTCGACGTCGTCGGGGATCTCCGCGACGGATGCGTATCCGCGGACGCCCGCCACCGGCCGGCCGTCGCGGTTGACGGGGTACACAACACCATCGAAGTCCGCCTCGAGCATGTTGCGGAACAGCTCGCCGCCGATCGAGCCGCGCCGCGACGACGCGCCGACGACTGCGACCGAACGCGGCTCGAAGAACGGCCGCAGCGACGCGACGACACCGACGTGGTCGCGGCTCTCCATCCGCAGCTCGAGTACTCCGGTCGGTGCGATCGGGAAGCGAAGCTCGACCTCGCCGCCGGCGAGCTCGCGCCGTAGCTCGAAGCCGGTGTCGGCGAACACGCGCACGGCGCGCGCGTTCGCAGCGCCCACGATCGCGACGAACTCGAAAATGCCGGCGTCGCGGGCACGTGCGGCAAGCTGCTCGAGCAGGCGCGTGCCGATGCCGCGGCCCTGCTCCTCGTCCGCGACCGCGAACGCGACCTCCGCCGCGTCGTGCTCGATGCGCGCGTAGCTCGCGAGCGCGACGATCCGTTCGTCGAGCAGCGCCACGAGCGCGCCGGTCTCGCGCCAGTCGGGGTCGTGGAACGGCTCGACGAGCGCGCGGTCGACGCGCCGCAGACCGTGAAATCTCAGCTCGAGGCTCTCGAGCGACAGCGCGGAGAAGAACGCGACCAGCGCGTCGTCGTCGTCGGGTGAGGGGGGCCGCAGCCGAAGCGTGCCGCCGTCTCTGAGGATGACGTCGACCGCCTCGGCTGCGGCTGTGGGGAGGCTAGACCCCAACTGCAACCTTCTCCGCCGCGGGTGGGAGCGCCGCAACGGGTGTCGCTTCGAGCACGACCTTCAACGCGTGCGTGTCCGCCGCGGCGCCGAAGACGTCGTACGCCTTCTCCGTTTCCGAGAGCGGGAACCGGTGCGTTGCGAACAGCGTCGGGTCGAGCCGTCCGCCCTCGATCAGCTTCAGGAGCTTCGGCGTCGTGAACGTGTCGACGAGACCCGTCGTGATCAGGACGTCGCGAATCCAGAGCGTTTCGAGGTGCAGCGTCGCCGAATGGCCGTGGACGCCGACGTTCGCAACGCGACCGCCCGGCCTGATCAGCGCCGTGCAGAGCTCGAAGGTCGACGGCGCGCCGACCGCCTCGATCGCGACGTCCGCGCCGAGTCCGCCGGTCAGCTCCATCACCTTCGCGATCGGATCCTCGGTGCTGTTGTCGATCACGACGTCGGCGCCGAACTCGAGCGCCTTCTCGAGCCGTGCCGCTGCGAGGTCGATTGCGATGATGCGCCCCGGCGTGTGCAGCTTCGCCGTCATGATCGTCGCGAGCCCGATCGGGCCGGCGCCGACGACGACGACCGTGTCGCCCGGCTCGACGCGCCCGTTCAGCACGCCGACCTCGTACGCGGTCGGAAGGATGTCGGCGAGGAAGAGCACCTGCTCGTCGGTCAGCTCCTTCGGCACCTTGTAGACGGAGGTGTCCGCGAACGGGACGCGCGCGAACTCCGCCTGGAGCCCGTTGATCAGGTGGCCGAAGATCCAGCCGCCGCCGCCCAGGCACTGCCCGTAGCGACCTTCCTTACAGAACCGGCAGCTTCCACACGAGGTGACGCATGAGATCAATACGCGGTCGCCCGGAGCGACCGTGCTGACTCCGGATCCAATCTCCTGCACGGTGCCCACCGCCTCATGGCCGAGGACCGTCCCCGGAGTGACCTCGGGAACGTCGCCCCTGAGGATGTGCAGATCCGTGCCGCAGATCGTCGTCGTGTCGATCCGGACGAGGATGTC
>JAFAHG010000236.1 GCA_019237315.1 Actinomycetota bacterium | reverse complement strand
AACGTCCACACCCAAACCATCGAAGGGTTCTTCGGCCACTTCAAAACCGACCTTCGCGGCACCCATCACTCGGTCTCGCGGAAGTGGCTCGACTCGTACTTGAACGAGTGGGTGTGGAAGTGGAACCACCGCGACGACGACCGCGCGATGTTTCACTCCCTGCTCGCCAACGCAGCAGCCCACTAGTCAGGCCTCGCGGTCTCGCAGCATCCGGGTCACAGCCGCTACAGCGTTCTCACGCGCCTCGGCATCGCTGAACGCCTGAACGTCCACGGTCGCATTCAGCGTTGGAAGGGCGACCGTGTAGAGCGGGTCTCCCCAGTCGTGACCCCGAAACGTCACTTCTGCCTCGGAAATGATCTGGCGGGCTCGTGCCTCCCGTTCGTCGGCGAGCGCGTCGGAAAGGACGTCGGCGGCTGCTTGTTGCGCGGGCGGGCGATCCGCCATGCGTTCGTCGAGTACCGCTTGCGCGCCTGCCATTTCGGCAAGGGAGGGCGTGCGGTTCCACCAGTGGTGGTGTTGCGGTTCGGCGCTGGAAATGCCCGGTAGGGCGAAAATGACCACCGCCAGGACAAGGCAGAGAACCCCGGCGGCGAGCACAGCCAGGATTACCGGGTCTGTGAAATGAAGCGGCTTAGCGTTCCCGCTCGTCGCGGCGACCGTCAACGCGGCCCCGATCCACGCGGCAGCGGCGCCTCCTAGCAACGCCCCTCCAATGACGTCCCGGTGCTCGCGCAGCGCGCGCATCGTGGGTGAGCTTCTACTACTGCTTCTTGCTGCGTGCGATCTTGCGGAACGCCGCCATAACCTCTGCCTTCGGCAACAAACCGATGCGGGTTCCCTTCGGCGTCGTCTGAACCTCGTCCCCGGGCCTCAGCTTGCCCGTGGCGTCCTGATTCTTCGGCTTCCGGCCCATACGCCTCCCAACTTACCCGGGTGTGAGGACGGCCGACCGCAGCCGCACCAAAGCTATACAGAGAAGGGTCACTTGCCCAAATCTATCCGAACCGCACCGTCCCGGCCGGGACGAGCCATGGATAGACCTCGAGGCCGAGCCGCCCCACCCGCACCGATGGATTCTCCTCGAGGAGCGCACGCGCCTCCTCGGCCCCGCTCCGCATCACGCAGACACCGCGCACACGCGCGTCGTCGGTCGGCCCGGCGGCGACGAGCTCGCCCGCGGCACGCAGCTCGGCGAGGTGCGCGAGATGCTCGACCTGCAGCGCGTTCAGCTCGTCCTCGCTGTGCGCCGGGGCGTCGTCGCGCAGCACGAGCAGCACGAGGGTGTACGCGTCGAACTCCACGGCGCTTCTTACGTGACGAGCTGTTCCTGTGTCAACGCGTCCGCCGCCGCCGGCTCGAAGACGACGATCAGTGTCCCCGCCGCGACGACGAGCACGCCGCCGACCGCGACCTGCCAGCCGAACGCCTGGCCGAGGATCGCCCACGTGAGGAGTGCGGCCGACACCGGCTCGATGTACGACAGGATCCCCATCGCCTGCGCCGTCACGCGGCCGAGCAGCGAGATGTAGAGGAAGCCCGAGAGGCCCGTGAAGACGACGCCGAGCAGCACGACCCACGGCCACTCGTCCGCGTGCGGCAGCACGCGGCCCGCGGTCGGCAGGAACGGCAGCAGCGCGACCGTTGCGATCGCGCAGTTCCAGAACGTGATCGTGATCGCAGGCAGGCGTGCCGTCAGTCCCTTCGTCGAGAGCACGAGCACGACGTAGCTCGCCGCGCCAACGCCGCCGGTTGCGAGCGCGAGCGGCCGCACGTGCCCCCCGCCCGCGCCTCCTGCGAATGCGATCAGCGCGAGCCCGCCCACCCCGGGAACGAGCGCCGCGAGGACGACGCGGCTGCGCGCTTCCGGCAGCACGAACGGCGCGACAAGCGCGACGAGGATCGGCGCCGTGTAGACGACGAAGTTCGCGACCGCGGCGCCCGCGAGCTTGATCGTCTCGAAGTACGCCCACCAGTGCACGGCGAGCGCGAGACCGCTCACGACGAGGAGACCGCGATGGCCGGGTACGCGCAGGAGATCGAGCCGTCCCCGCACTGCGAGCAGCGCGGCCAACGCGATCGCCGCGAGCACGAGCCGGAAGAGCGTCAGCGGCAGCGGCCCGAGCGTGACGCCGACGACGATGACCGAGATGAAGCCCCACGACGTCGCCAGTCCCGCGACGGCCAGGTTCCATCTCACGCCGATACGCTAGTTCGCGTGGAGCCCGAGCCTCGCTACTGCTATCGCCACCCCGACCGGGAGACGGGCCTTTCGTGCTCGGAGTGCGGACGGCCGATCTGTTACGAGTGCATGACGCCCGCCGCGGTGGGGCTGCGCTGCCCCGAGCACTCCGGCAAGCCGCAGGGCGTGCGCCGGGTCACCGCGGCTGCGAGCGGCATCGGCGGCCGGCGCGTGAACCTCGTGACCATGATCCTGATCGGGATCAACGTCGCGATCTACGCGATCGAGCTCGCGCTCGGCGGCACGGTCGACGGCCAGGCGAACTGGATCTACGACCACGGCGTGCTCTTCAAGAGCCTCTGCTGCGTCGACGGTCACGTCGCCGGCGTCGCGCACGGCGACTGGTGGCGGCTGATCAGCGCCGCGTTCCTGCACTA
>JAFAHG010000176.1 GCA_019237315.1 Actinomycetota bacterium | reverse complement strand
CCTCCTTGGCGAGCGCGCGCAGGTTCTTGCTTGCCGGATCGGGCCGCACCAGCGCTGCGAGCGCGGTCGCGTACGGGGCGACGACCACCTCGTGGGCGAGCCCCGCCTTGAGCCCGAGCCCCGGCACGCCGAAGGCGCTGTACTGGTAGACGAGCTTGAGGTCGAGCAGGTTGTAGGCCGACTCGGAGACGCCCCACGGGATGCCCCGCTGCGCCCCGTACTCGCGCTGGCGCCGGATGACGGCGTCGTACGTCTCGTCGAGCAGCGTGCGCGCGTAGGCGCCGTCGAGCACCGCGTAGGCGTGTGCGCGCGAGCGGAAGAGATAGGGAAGCTCGAAGAGCTGCGCCTCGGGGATGAGCCCGCCCAGCACCGAACAGTTGATGGCGCCGACCGAGAGCGCGCCGCTGCGCAGGTCGATGAGCATCTGCGTGGCGCGCTGCTCGTAGGGAACGATGAGCTCGACGGTCATCTCGCCGTCGGACAGCGCTTCCAGCTCCTTCTTGAAGCGGGCCAGGGTGCGGCCGGGTAGCGAGTCGGGTGCGCTGCCGACCCCGGCGCGAATCGTGACCCGTCCGTTTGCGATGTTCGGAACGCTCCACGCGCCGTCACCCTGAGCTTGTCGAAGGGCGGCAAGCGCGACGAGCTCGTGAGCCTGGAACTCGACGCCGCCGAGCAAGACTTGGGACTGTGCCGTGTCCGCGAAATTGTCGCGCACCGTGCGCAGAAGCCCCGCGGCCGAGGCGCGGTACTGCTCGGCCGCCGCGATCTCGCCCTCGAACAGTTGCTCGACTTCGCCGAATGCGGCGAGAACGTCGCTCACCGCGGTCGAGATCGCTCCCAGCGCGTCGTTGGCGCCGCCGGCCGCAGCCTCACCGCTGCGCACCGCGCCTTCCATCGTCGAGCTCAGCGCGTACGTCGCTTTCCCGCGTTCGGCGATCTGCTTGAGCAGGTCGTCCATGTCGCGCGTCGCGCCGCGGGTCGATTCGGCGAGCTTGCGGACCTCGGCCGCGACCACCGCGAATCCCCGACCGTGGACGCCGGCCCGCGCCGCCTCGATCGAGGCGTTGAGCGCGAGCAAGTTCGTGCGTTCGGAGACGTCGCGGACGAAGTCGACGATCCCGTCGATTTTGCGGGTGAGCGCCAGCAGGTCTCCGACCGACGCGAGCGCGCCGTTTGTGACCGCCGCGATCTCGCCGGTCGCCGCGCTCAGCTCGCCGATGCGGCTCTCGGCGACCTGCAACTGCTCGCCGGCGTGCGTCGTACGGCCGCGGGCCTCGGTGACGTGCGCGCCACCGGCGCGCAGGCGCCCAACCGAGTCGGCGGCCGTCGCGGCCACCCCGGAGAGGGCGCTGGTCTGCGACACGGCATTCTCGATCAGCCGCGCCGAGAGGGTGCGCAGTTGCTCGAGCGCAGCGGTGACTTGCGCCGCGACGGCGCCGGTACGGTCGTGCTCGGGGTTATCGGACACCTGGACCTCGGGCCTATCGAGAAGCACCGGTCGCCTCCTTGCTACCGTATTGTGTTCGTGCCGCACGCACAACAGTATTAGGCGCGTACCCGGACTTTACGCAAGCCGGCGTTGTGTTAAGCGTTCGTTTAGGGAACGACGGCAACCATGGCGACGAAGAAGACGGCCAAGAAGACGGCCAAGAAAGCCTCGAAACGAGCGGCCTCGACCGCGAAGAAGGCGGCCTCGACCGTGAAGAAGGCAGCCTCGACCGCGAAAAAGGCAGCTTCGACCGCAAAGAAGGCGGCCCCGCGAGCCAAAGCCGCCGCCAAGAAGGTCAGCTCGCGCGCCCACAAAGTGGCTGCTGCGCTCGGGAAGACCGCTGCGGCGATCGACGCCGGCGCGACGGTCGTCGACGACGTGATCGGTCAGGTCGGCGGCGGGCGGCGCAAGCGAAGCACGACTAAGCGGTAACGACCTTCGCGGCGGCCTCCAGGCCCAGCAGTTTGATCGACTCCTCGCGCATCTTGTATTTCTGCACCTTGCCGCTGACCGTCATCGGCCAGCCCTCGACGAACAGGACGTAGCGCGGGATCTTGTAGTGGGCGATCTGCCCCTTGCAATACTCGCGCACGTCTTCGGGGGTGATCTCGGAGCCTGCGTGCAGGACGATCCACGCGCACAGCTCTTCGCCGTACCGCTCGTCGGGGACGCCGATGACCTGCACGTCCTTGATCGCCGGATGCGTGTAGAGATACTCTTCGATCTCGCGCGGATAGACGTTCTCGCCGCCGCGGATCACCATGTCCTTGATGCGGCCGCTGATGTTGACGTAGCCGTCGTGGTCCATCGTCGCGATGTCGCCGGTATGCATGTAGCGCGCCGGATCGATCGCGGCGGCCGTCGCTTCGGGCTTGTCCCAGTAACCGAGCATGACGCAATAGCCGCGCGTGCACAGCTCGCCGGCCGTCCCGCGCGGGACGATGCGGCCCTCGGCGTCGACGATCTTCACCTCGACGTGCGGGTGGACGCGGCCGACCGTCGCGGTGCGTTTCTCGACCGGGTCGTCGGTGAGGGTCTGCGTCGAGACCGGTGAGGTCTCGGTCATCCCGTAGCAGATCGTGACCTCGGGCATGTGCATCTCGCTCTGCACGCGCTTCATCACCTCGACCGGACACGGAGAGCCGGCCATGATCCCGGTGCGCAACGTCGAGAGATCGTAGTCGCGGAAGTTCTCGAGCGCGAGCTCGGCGATGAACATCGTCGGCACGCCGTACAGCGAGGTGCAGCGTTCGCGTTGGACGGCGTCGAGCGTCGCGGCGGGCTCGAACGTGGGGTTGGGGATCACGATCGTCGCGCCGTGCGTCGTGCACGCCAAGTTTCCCAGCACCATTCCGAAGCAGTGGTAGAACGGGACCGGGATGCAGACCCGGTCGTTCTCGGTGTAGCGGCAGCCCTCGCCGATGAAGAAGCCGTTGTTGACGATGTTGTGGTGCGAGAGCGTGGCGCCTTTGGGGAAGCCGGTCGTCCCCGAGGTGTACTGGATGTTGATCGGCTCGTCGAACTGGCAGCGCGCCTTGCGCTCGGCGAGCGTCGCGTCGTCGATCATCTCCGCGCGCGTCAGATACTCGTTCCAGGCGGTCTCGCCGCGTTGCGGTGCTTCCTGGCCGACGATCACGACCTCACGCAGCTCGCCCAGCGATGGGCGAACCTCGCGCACCATCGCCAGGTACTCGCTCGTCTTGTAGCGGTCGAGCGTGACGAGCGCGCTGATCCCGCTTTGGCGCAGCGCGTACTCAAGCTCCGAGAGCCGGTAGGCCGGGTTCACGTTGACCAGGATCGCGCCGATCTTCGCGGTCGCGTACTGCACGAGCACCCACTCGAGCGAGTTGGGCGACCAGATCCCGACGCGCTCGCCGTGCGCGACCCCCGAGGCGATGAACGCCTTGGCGAGCCGGTCGGTCTCGGCGGCGAACTGCGCGTACGTCAGGCGTGCGCCTTGGTGCACCGAGACGACCGCGTCGTTCTGCGGGAAGTGCCGCGCGATCCGGTCGAGGTTATCCCCGATCGTCGAGCCCAGAAGCGGAACGGGGCTCGCCCCGTACGCATATGACGGAAGCGCCATAAGTAAGGTCACGGC
>JAFAHG010000237.1 GCA_019237315.1 Actinomycetota bacterium | reverse complement strand
GTGTGGGCGAAGGGGCATCGGCTGACCATGGATCAGACCACCGAAGAGCACGCGACCCCGGAGACGCCCGCCGTCGAGGCCGACCGCCCGACCGACGGCGCCGCCGCGCCCGTCGAGGCCGCCGCGCCCGTCGAGGTCACCGCGCCTGCGGAGGCACCGCCGGCACCGGCGGAGAGCGCTGAGCCCGCCGCGGAAGCACCCCCCGCGGAAGCGCCCGCCGCCGAGGCGCCCTCAGCCGAGGCGCCCGCCGCGCCCCCGCCGCCCAAACCGAAGCCGCAGCTCACGCCCGAGCAGATCGCCGCCAACGAAGCGCGCCGCAAAGCGGCCCAGGAAGCCTGGCAGCGCGTCGTCACCGCCCGCGAGACGAACGAGACGCTCGAAGGGACGGTGACCGCCGCGGTCAAGGGCGGACTGCTCGTCGACGTCGGCGGGATCCGCGGTTTCTTGCCGGCTTCGCAGGTTCGCGTCGAGCAAGGGGCTGCGATCGACACCCTGGTCAAGACGAAGGTACCGCTGCGCGTGATCGACATCGATCAGGCGCGCCGCCGCATCGTCGTCTCGCACCGCCGCGCGGTCGACGGCGACCGCCGCGCGCGCCGCAACGACTTGCTCAAATCGCTCGAGCTCGGCCAGGTGCGCGAAGCGACGGTCGTGCGGCTGACCGACTTCGGCGCATTCGTCGATCTCGGCGGCGTCGACGGTCTCATCCCGATGCGCGAGCTCGCCTTCGAGCGGGTCGAGAAAGTCTCCGACGTCCTGAGCGTCGGCGACAAGCTTCCGGTCGAAGTGATCCGCATCGAAGAGGGCGGCAAGAAGATCGCGCTCTCGCGCAAGAACGCGCTCCCCGATCCGTGGCGCGACCACGCGGCGCTCCTGCAACGCGGCACCAAGATCGAAGGCAAGGTCGTCGCCAAAGAGCCGCGCCTGCAAGTCGAGCTCGCACCGGGCGTCATCGGCAGCATCCGCGAGAGCGAGGCCAACCCCGACGACTACGAGATCGGCGAGCTCGTCGAAGTACAGGTTCGCAACGCCGACCGGCGCACGCGCCGGATCACGCTTTCGACCGGCGACGTCCAAGCCGCCGTGCAGCAGGCGCAGCCGACGTCGAGCGGCTTCGCGCCGCTCGGCGTCGAGCTGGGACGCCGCTCCTCGAACTAGCCGATCGGCGCCAGGGCCGACTGCGCGGCGGCGAGCCGCGCGATCGGGACGCGATACGGGGAGCACGAGACGTAGTCGAGTCCGACCTCGTCGCAGAACGCGACCGATGACGGCTCGCCGCCGTGCTCGCCGCAGATCCCGAGCTTCAGATCGCCGCGCACCTTGCGGCCGCGCTCGACGCCCATCCGCATGAGGCTGCCGACGCCGGTGCGGTCGAGCACCTGGAACGGATCCTCGCGCAAGATCTTCTGCTCGAGGTAGCGCGGGATGAAGCTCGCCTCGGCGTCGTCGCGCGAGTAGCCGTAGACGGTCTGCGTGAGGTCGTTCGTCCCGAACGAGAAGAACTCGGCGATCCCGGCGAGATCGTCGGCGATCACGCACGCGCGCGGAAGCTCGATCATCGTTCCGATCCGGTACGGCACCGCCGTTCCGGACTCGGCGATGACCGCGTCGGCGACGGCTTTCGCCGCGTCGTACGTGACGCGCATCTCCTCGAGCGTCCCGACGCCGGGGATCATCACGTCGGGCTGCGCGTCGACGCCGCGGGCGCGCAACGCGCACGCCGCCTCGAAGATCGCGCGCACCTGCATCGCGTAGATCTCCGGATAGACGATGCCGAGCCTGCAGACGCGCAGGCCCAACATCGGGTTCTGCTCGTGCAGCTGGCGAACGCGCTCGAGCACGCGCACTTTGGCGCGATACTCCGGAGACTGCTCGCCCTTCTCGAGGCGCAGCTCGGTCGTTTCGACCAGCAGATCCTCGAGCGAGGGCAAAAACTCGTGCAGCGGAGGATCGAGCAGCCGGATCGTCACAGTGTGGCCGGACATCGCCTCGAGGATGCCTTCGAAGTCCTCCCGCTGGAACGGCAGGAGCGTGTCGAGCGCTTCAGCACGAGCCTCCGGCGTGTTCGCAAGAATCATCTTCTGCACGACCGGCAGACGATCGGTC
>JAFAHG010000042.1 GCA_019237315.1 Actinomycetota bacterium | reverse complement strand
GGGCCGACGTAGTCCTGCGCGACGAACCAGAGCGCGGGCTGCTCCTCCTGCAGCGTGCCGTCCGCACGCCACGCCGCCAGATCGCGCGCAGCGTCCTCGGGCGAGTCGGGCAGCGTCAGGTGGACGACGTTGTGCGGGTTGCGCGCGAGGTAGTCGCGGCGCGCATCGTCGTCGATCACGTCGTACGGCGGCGCGACGAGATCGGCCAGCGGGCCCGCTTCGTGCGAGTACCGAAGCGCACGAAAAGGCGAGACGCGGGGCACGACCGGAGGCTAGCGTAGTGTGGTCGGGTGATCTCCGAGTTGACCGAAGACCGCGTCGTCGAGGGCGTCTTTGCGGTCAGGACGAAGCGCAAATTACGTACGAAGGCAGGCGCGCCGTTCCTCGCGCTCGAGCTCGTCGATCCGACCGGCCGCATCGACGCGCGGGTCTGGAACGACGTCGAGCTTCTCGACGGGCGCTTCGCCGAAGGGGACGCCGTGCGCGTGCTCGGGCGCGTCGAGCGCTTCCGCGACCGGCTGCAGCTCGACGTGCGCGCGTTGGAAAGCGCCGAGGTCGACCCTGCATCGCTGACGCCGTCCGGCCGGCGCGACCCCGAGGAGCTCAAGGGGTTCGTCGAGTTCCTCGTCGCGGAGATCACCCACCCCGGACTCGCGGCGACGGTGCAGGAGGTGCTCGCGTCGTGTGATCTCGCGGCGTTCCCCGCCACACCCGACGGCCACCACTCCTACGCCGGCGGCCTCCTCGAGCACACGGTCGGCGTCGCGACGCTCTGCCGCGAGACGGCGCAGCTCCATCCGCGGCTGCGCAGCGAGCTCGTCCTCGCCGCGGCGCTCGTCCACGACGTGGGGCGCACCCTCGAGCTCTCGCCCGGACCTGCGTTCACGCCGACCGACGAGGGGCGCCTCTTGGGACACGTCCACCTGGGCCTACGCCTGGTGGAGGAGTGCGCGGAGGGTCTGACCCCTGCGCAGCTCGCGGAGCTCCTCCACTGCGTCACCGCACATCACGACGCACGTGCGGCGAGAAGCGCGGAGGCCTCGGTTCTCTACCACGCGAACCAGCTCGACGCCGCCGCGGCGACGCGGCCGGTCGACTGACCAACCGTCACACTTTCGTGACAACCATTAAGGGTCTGACCCCGGGTGTCAGACGTTGAAGCGGATGTTCAGCACGTCGCCGTCGCGCACGACGTAGGTCTTTCCCTCGAGGCGCTGCTTCGCCTGGCGCGCGGCTTCCGCGTGCGAGCCGGTCTCGACGAGGTCGCGCCAGTCGATCACCTCGCACCGGATGAACCCGCGCGCGATGTCGGAGTGGATCGTCCCGGCGGCTTCGAGCGCGGTCTGGCCGTTGCGCAGCGTCCACGCGCGCGTCTCCTTCTCGCCCGCAGTGAAGAACGTGATCAGGTCGAGTGCGTCGCGCAGCCGCTGCACGACCTCCTCGAGCGCGGAGGTGCCCCCGTCGCGAAACGCAGCCGCCTCCTCGTCCGAGAGCTCGGCGAGCTCCGCCTCGAGCGCGAGGTCGATCCCGCCCGGACCGTTCTCGACGACGATCAGGGGCTTCGTCGTCAGCGGCTCGAGCTCGCCCGGCAGCTCACCCGGGAACTCCGACAGCGGCGTGCCCGCGTCGACGTGCGCGAGCACGCGCCCGAGCTCCTCGACCTCCGCGCGCAGCTTCGCGTCGCCCGACTTCGCCTGCTTCTCCACGCGCTCGAGCCGCCGCTCCACGTGGTCGCGGTCCGCGACGAGGAGCTCCAGGCGCAGGTTCTCGAGGTCGCCGTTGGGGTCGGCCCCTTCCGAGTGGCCGTCGAGGACGACGAGCAGCGCGTCGACCTGCCGCAGGTTGCCGAGGAGCGCCGGCCCCGTCCCCGGTACGTCCTGGACGCGGATGGTGGCGGGCGTGACCTTCCTCGCGTGGACGACCTCCGCCAGCGCGTCGAGGCGCGCATCCGCGATCGGCGCCATGCCGACGTTCGTCTTCCCGTACTCCCCGCCGGCCGCCTTCGTGAGCGCCGTGAAGAGCGTCGTCTTGCCGGACCCGGGCAGGCCGACGATTCCCACTTCGAGCGCCACGAGGGCGCACGCTATCTAGACGGACTTCTCGCGCCGTTGGAGCTGCTTCTGCAGCGAGACGAGCGCACGATGCTGCAGCGACTTCACCGCGCCCTCGGTCTTGCCGAGAATCGTCGCCGCCTCCGCGTTCGAGAAGTTGAACACGAACTTCAGCGTCAGCACCTGCTGCTGGTCGAGCGAGAGGTCGTCGATCAGCTCGAGCATCGACCGGCGCCCGATCGCCTCGAGCGCGCCCTCCTCGGCGGAGGTCGCCTCGTCCGCGGGCGGCTCCGGAACCTCCTCCTCCGGCTGCCAGCGGCGCTGCGCGCGGAAGTGGTCCATCGCGAGGTTGTGGGCGATGCGGAAGAGCCACGCCGAGAACGGCGCCGCCTGCCAGCGGAACCGGCCGATCGACTCGATCATCTTGATGAAGGTCTGCGTCGTGAGGTCTTCGGCGTCGTGCCGGTTGCCGACGCTCACGTGCAGGTAGCCGTAGATCCGGTCGAAATGGATCAGGTAGAGCTCTTCGAGCGCGCTGCGGTCGCCCTTCTGGGCGCGGTCCACGAGCTCGCGCACGCGCTGCGTCTCGGTGCCCTTCGTCGCGACGGCCTCGGCCACACTCCGGTCGTTTCCCGACGACCGCCGCTCTGTAACGCTGCTACGAGGCGGCGCCGAAGCCGACCCGGCTCTCGCGGGCGAAGCGCTTGACGAAGACGATCTTGCGGACGGCGACGGTGTAGCGGCCGTCCTCGGCCTCGAACGAGTACGCGCCCTCCGCTGCCGCGCCGAGTGCCCGGTCGAGCTCGTCGGCGACGCCGGTCGTCACGTAGACCGTCAGGGCCTGCGCACCCTCGAACGCGATCTCGAGCCGAACGCGGTCAGCGCTCGCCATCGCTCACCAGCTCGGCGAGGACGCCGCCCGTGGCGTCCGGGTGCAGGAACGCGACCTCGAGCCCGAAGAGGCCGCGCCGCGGCCGCTCGTCCACGAGCTCCGCGCCGCCGGCGGCCAGCCGTCCGAGCTCAGCGCCGACGTCGTCGACCTCGAACGCGACGTGGTGCATGCCCGGGCCGCGCTGCGCGAGGAAGCGGCCGACCGGCGTGTCCGGGCCGAGCGCCGCAAGGAGCTCGACGCGCGAGTCGCCGACGCGCATCGACGCCGCTTCGACCCCCTGCTCCTCGACGGTCTCGCGGTGCTCCATCTCCGCTCCGAAGAGGCGGCGGTACGTCTCGACCGCGGCATCGAGGTCTTCGACGGCGACGCCGAGGTGGTGGATCTCACGAACGGCCACGAGACGATGCTAGATGATGCGCGCGTGCAGGCCCCCCGCCTCGCCCTGTTCGGCGCCGCGGTCATCCTCGCCGCCGGTTGCGGCAGCACGAAGACGCATACGACCGGCGAGGCGTCGAAGACGCCGCTGCAGATCGTGAACGACGCGGAAGCGGCCGCGAAGAGCGCAACGGCAGTCCACGTGAGCGGCGCGGGGACGAGCGGCGGGACGCCGCTCGCGCTCGACCTCTACCTCGTCGCCGGGAAGGGCGGGCGCGGCCACCTGATCGTGAACGGCCTCAGCTTCGACATCGTCCGCGTGGGAACCACGGCGTACTTCCGCGGCGACGCGGCGTTCTGGCGGCACTTCGGCGGCAGCGCGCTCGTCGCGCTGATGCAGGGCCGCTGGCTGTCGGAGCCCGTCACGCACGGCGCGCTCGCGACCTTCGCGCCGCTCACGGACATCGCGAAGCTCTTCCACGCGATCCTCCGCGCGCACGGAAAGCTGACGCGCGGCGGCACGAAGACGATCGGGGGCATCCCGGCGATCGGCATCGTCGACAACTCCCGCGGGGGCGGGACGCTCTACGTCGCCGCGTCCGGCCCCGCGTACCCGCTCGAGGTCGACGCGCCCGCCGGCAAGCACGGCCGGATCAGCTTCGAGGACTGGAACCGGCCGGTGACCGTGACGAAGCCCGCCCACGCGATCGACGTGAGCAAGCTGAAGGGGTTCAACGGCTAGCCGGCAGGCTGCTCGGCGTTCAGCGCGCGGATGACGCCGACCGTCTCGGA
>JAFAHG010000200.1 GCA_019237315.1 Actinomycetota bacterium | reverse complement strand
ACCGGCGCAGCGGGGTTCATCGGGTCCCACCTCGGCGAAGCGCTCCTCCGAAGCGGCCATGACGTCGTCGGGATCGACTGCTTCACCGACTACTACGACCCGGCGCTGAAGGAGGAGAACGCGCGCGCGCTCGACGTGCGGCGCGTCGACCTCGCCGAAGAGGAGCTCGACTTCGCCGGCTTCGACGGCGTCTTCCATCTCGCGGGCCAGCCGGGCGTGCGCAGCTTCGGCGAGGTCTTCCCGCTCTACCTGCGGCGCAACGTGCTCGCGACGCAGCGGGTGTTCGACGCCGCCGTCCGCGACGGCGTGCGCGTCGTGTTCGCGTCGTCGTCGTCCGTCTACGGCGCAGCGGAGCGCTACCCGACGCCCGAGGACACGCCGCCTCACCCCCTTTCGCCGTACGGAATCACGAAGCTCGCGTGTGAGCACCTTGCCGACGCGTATGCGCGCGCGTTCGGCCTCGCCTGCGTCGTGCTGCGGTACTTCAACGCCTTCGGGCCGCGGCAGCGCCCCGACATGGCCTTCACGCGCATCGCGTTCGCGCTCGCCGAGGGTTCGACGTTCGAGCTCTTCGGCGACGGCGACCAGTCCCGCGGGTGGACGTACGTCTCCGACGTCGTCGACGGAACGATCGCCGCGATGGAGCGCGGCACCGGGACGTACAACGTGGGTGGGGCGGTCGAGGCGTCGATGAACGAGACGATCGCGCTCTTCGAGGCTGTCTCCGGCAGGACGCTGGACGTGCGGCGCGGCGAGGCGGTGGCCGGCGACCAGCGGCGCACGCAGGCGGACACGACGCGCATCCGCTCCGAGCTCGGCTGGGCGCCGCGCGTGACGCTCGAGGAGGGCGTACGGGCACAGTGGGAATGGGCCGCCGGTAGAGTCCTCGCGCGATGAGCACGGTCCCGTACGACGCGGAGCGCGAGGTCGACCTCTCCGGCTGGCGCGCGGCCCTCGTCGAGCGCTGGTGGGTCGTCGCCGCCGGTCTCGTCGCCGGCGCGATCGTCGGGGGGATCGTCTCCCTGTCTGGCGGAAGCGTCTGGCAGGCGTCGGTCGAGCTCTCGCCCGCGCAGGCGTTCTCGCCGAGCGGCGCGCCGGTGCTCAACTACAACTCGAGCCCGCGCGCGATCAACGACCTCGTCACCTCCGAGGCGACGCTCGCCCAGGTCTCTGCGAAGACGAACGTCCCCGTCAGCGAACTACGCGGCAACGTGACGACCCAGAGCATCGCGACGGGCGCCGGGTCGACCGCAGCCCGCGGCGCCGTGCTGATCAAGATCATCGTCCAGCTCCACCACGAGAAGGCCGCCGCCGACGCTGCGAGCGCGCTCGGCTCGATCGTCGCGACGGAGACGACCTCGCCGTACGTGCAGAAGTCGATCGGCGTCCTGACGACGCAGATCTCCGGTTACCAGCGCGAGCTCGTCTCCCTCGCCACGCTGACGCGCGAGTTGAACACGGCGGTCGCGAAGGCGACCGACCCGCTCACGCGGATCGTTCTCGTGCAGCAGGCGAACAACGCAGCGCTCCGGCAGTCGACGATCTCGAACGACCTCGCCGTCTCGCAGCAGCAGCTCTCGCTCGCGCGGACGATCGAGAATCCGCAGATCATCGGGCCGCCGCCGCGTGCGGTGAAGACGACGGCCGTGTCGCGGCGAAACGCCGTGCTGGTCGGCGCGCTGATCGGGCTGATCATCGGTGCGATCGTGGCGGTCTTCGCCGGGTCGCGCGCAGCCGCCGAGTGAGGGTCTCCTTCCTGATCCCCGCCTTCAACGAGGCGGCCACGATCGGCGACGTCCTCGAACGCGTGCAGGCTCTCGACCTCGACGCGCAGCTGATCGTCGTCGACGACGGCTCGACGGACGAGACCGCGGCGATCGCGGAGCGCGCGGGTGCTCTCGTCATCCGGAAGCGCAACGAGGGGAAGGGATCGGCCATCCGAGCTGCGATCCCGCACATCGACGGGGACATCGCCGTCATCCAGGACGCGGATCTCGAGTACGACCCGGCCGAGGTGCCCGCGCTGATCGGCCCCATCCTCGACGGTCACGCCGACGTCGTCTTCGGCTCGCGCCTCTCGGGCGGCCGGCCGCAGCGCGTGTACCTCTTCTGGCACCTCGTCGGCAACCGCTTCCTATCGCTGCTCACGAACGTCCTCTACAACACGACGCTCTCCGACATGGAAACGGGCTACAAGGCGTTTCGCACCGAGGTGATCCGCTCACTCGAGCTGACCGAGAACAAGTTCGGCATCGAGCCCGAGATCACCGCGAAGGTGTGCCGGCGCAAGCTGCGAATCTACGAGCTGCCGATCTCCTACTACGGACGCAGCTACGAGGAGGGCAAGAAGATCACCTGGCGCGACGGGTTCCGTGCGGTCTGGGTGCTGCTGCGCGTCCGCGTCACCGGGTAGTTGGTCGCCGCGCTGCTCATCGCGGCGCTCGTCGTCACCGCGCTGCTCGTTGCGGCGAGCCTGCGACTCGAGAGTGTCGTGTCGACGCTCCTCGCCACCTATCTGACGCTCGCCGGCGGGGCGGTCCTCCTGGCGCTCCTGCTGTCGCCGTTCCGCGCCGTGTCGCAGGCGGGGCTCGGTGTCGCCGAGGGGATCATCCTCGCGGTCGCATCCGTCGTGTGGTGGTCGCGAGGCCGCCCCTCGGTCTTCCGCGGCACGTGGCCCCGCGTCCGGGCGCTCGCGGCCGACCCACTGGTTGCGGCATTTCTCGTGGTCGTCGGAATTGCGCTCGCGTACGAGCTGATGCTCGCGCTGACGGTGCCGCCGAACAACTTCGACTCGCTGCTCTACCACCTCGCGCGCGCGGCCGCGTGGACGGAGCACCGGAGCTACACCTGGATCGCGGACGCGCCTGTACAGCCGATGAACGAATTCCAACCGGTCGCCGAGCAGCAGAACCTCTACCTCTTCGCTGCGACGGGCGGCGCGGCGCTCTACGCCATGCCGCAGTACGTCGCAGAGCTTGCGATCCTCGTCGGCATCTTCGGTTGTGCGCGCCGGCTGGGCTTCGGCCTTCGTGGAGCGGCGTGCAGCGCGCTTCTCTTCGCGACGTTCTCGAGCGTGGCGCTCGAGGCGACGACCGCACAGAACGACCTCGTTGCCGCGGCGTTCGCCCTCGTCGCTGCGTACTTCTTGCTCTCGTCGAGGGCGACGGAGTTCGCGCTCGCCGGAGCCGCGGTCGGAGTCGGTGTCGGTGTCAAGCTCACAGTGGCTCTCGTGTTGCCCGTGCTTGCGCTCCTCGCCCTGCGTCGCGGCCCCCGCCGGTTCGGAACGTTCGCGGCCGGCGCTGCCGCGGGGTTCGCGCTCATCGGGATGTGGGGCTACGTACTCAACGTGATCCACACGGGACATGTCCTCGGCCACGGCGGCGGCCGGGTCGAGTGGCAGAGCTCCCCGGCGTGGCCCTCGACGTTCGTCACCGCGCTGCATCTCGCCTACCGCATGTTCGACCTCTCCGCAGTCTCCTACCGCCTCGCGTACATCCTCGCCGGCGCCGGTGCCGGCGTCGCACTGCTCGTCATCGCGCTCCGGCGGGTGTCGTGGCGGGAGGAGGCGCTCGTCGGTTTGCCGTTCCTCGCGCCCGCCCTGATGGTTGCCGGCGCCGATGCGGTCGCCGGCATCGCGCACGGATTCGGCTACTCGTTCTACGACGCCGTATTCGGCAGCGGCCCGAACCACAGTGCGAACGAGGACACTTCCGCGTTCGGGCCTCTCGGTGCCATGGTGGTCCTCGGTGCGCCGGCGGCGGCGGTCGTGCGCACCGATGGTCGCAGGCGGCTACTCGCAGTCGCGCCCATCGTGTTCGTGCTCCTCCTCGTCCTCGACTCGAAGTACAACCCCTGGTTGACGAGGTTCCTGCTCGTGCCTGGCGCGCTCGCTACACCGCTTGCTGCCGGCGTCCTCCGTCGTCGTTGGCTCGGATGGGGAACGCTCGTCGTCGCGGCGATCGTCGTCG
>JAFAHG010000160.1 GCA_019237315.1 Actinomycetota bacterium | reverse complement strand
CGGTGAACCAGACGACGAATCCGCTCACGCCTTCTCCACGTGGAGGCCGCATTCCGTGCGGTCCGAGCCCGCCCAGCGCCCTTCGCGTCCCTTGCCGGGGATCGTCGAGTGGGTGTCGCCGATGGACGCGTAGCCGCGGTCGTGAAGGGGGTTGTACGGGAGGCCGCGCTCGCGGATGTAGGCCCAGCAGTCGTCGTCGCTCCAGTCGGCGAGCGGGTTCGCCTTCCAGAGCTCGTGTGCCGCGTCCCAGCCGAGCTTCGGCGCGTTCGCACGCGTCGGCGACTGGTCGCGGCGGACGCCGGTGATCCAGCAGTCGAGATCGAGCAGCGCGCGGGTCAGCGGCTCGACCTTCGCCACCGCGAGATAGAGGTCCGGCTTCGTCTCCCACAACCCATCCTCGACGGCCGTACCCTCGTACACCTCGATCTTCGTGTCGTAGCGGCGCTCGACCTCGCGCCAGAGCTCGTACGTCTCCGGGAAGAGGTAGCGGGTGTCGATCGCGAACACACGCGCGCGCGGCTCGAGCGCGAAGAGCATGTCGAGCAGCACGGTCTCTTCCTTCTGGAACGAGCACGCGAGCGAGACCTTGCCGGGGAACGACTCGAGGCAGAAGCGCACGACGTCGTGCGCACTCATCGACTCGACGTCATTCGGCAGCTGCAGGCTGGTTGCCAAGGAGCACCTCCTTCAACGTGTCGCCGCGAAGCCCGCGCCGCAGCGTCTCGAGCGGGATGACCTCGTCGGGCGGAATGTTCCCGAGGTTGACGTCGGGACCGAAGTGCTTCACGAACCACGCCTGGCTCGCCTTCGTCGGCGCCTCCCAGACGAGATCGTGCACGTCGATCTCGTGGACGATCTCGTCGACGAGACCCGTGCGCATCTCGCCGGAGGGGCGGAAGATGCCGGCCGTGCCGCCCTCGCGGCTCTCCGTGATCACCTTCCACGCGCCGGCGTCGCGCTCTTCCTTGATCCACTGCACCCATTCGTACGGTGCGAAGACGACCTCGGAGTCCTTCGAGCCGACCTCGGAGAGGACGGTGAAGTCGCGCGCGAACTCCGCGATCAGCTCGAGCTTGCGTTCGCGCGGGATCTCGATCGTGCCGTCGGAGATCTCGACGTGCGTGAGGCCGAGCTCGGTGAGCCAGCGGCGGTACTCGTCGACCTTGCCCTGCACGTAGGCGACCTCGAAGAACGTGCCGCCGAAGACGACGCGCTTCTCGCGCAGCACCTCGAGCTTCCGCTCCAGGTTGCGCGTCACGTACGCGGTGCCCCAGCCGAGCTTGACGATGTCGATGAAGTCGCCGCTCGTGTCGAGGACGTCCTCCCAGGCGCGCGGGCCGAGACCCTTGTCGATCACGTGCGTGAGGCCGCCGTTGCGCGGCGTGAGACCGAGATCAAAGCCGGGCATAGAGCTCCTCGAGTTTCGCGTGCGCCCGCGCCTGGACGTCGTGGTAGAGCGAGTTGCCGTGCGCGTCGATGCCGACCGTGAGCGGGCCGAAGTCCTTGACGCGGAACTTCCAGAGGCACTCCGGCATGAGCTCCTCCCATGCCACCTCTTCGATCTCCTCGATCTGCGTCGTCTCGAGCGCGGCCGCGCCGCCGACGATCGCGAGGTAGGCCATCCCGTGCGCGCGCATCGGCTCGATCGCCTCGTCGGGGAAGCCGCCCTTGCCGCAGATCGCGCGCACGCCGTACCGTGCACCCAGCGGCTCCGTGAAGCGCACCATGCGGGCGCTCGTCGTCGTCCCGATGCAGACCTTCTCGTAACGGCCCGGCCCGAGCTTGCGCACGTTCGGCGCGGTGTGGAGCAGGAACGCCCCGCGCAGGTCCATCGGCGGCTCGACGCCTTCGTCGAAGATGCGGATCTGAGTCCGGTCACGGATGCCGACGATGTGCCCCTGCACGACGACCTCGTCGCCCGCGCGCAGCTTCAGGATGTCCTGTTCGTCGGTGATCGGGAAGGTGAGCTCGTGAACCGCCATCACGCCTCCCGGTCGTAGTCGATCGTTCCGTCGACGGAGATGTGCGCGCTCGCGCGCCTCGCCGCCCAGCACTGGTAGTTGACGGCCACCGGGTTCAACGTCATGTGCGTGTCCGCGTGCTCCACGTGGCACTGCAGCACAGTGACGTCGCCGCCGAGCCCCATCGGGCCGATGCCCGTCTCGTTCAGCAGCGCGAAGAGCTCGTCCTCGAGCTGTGCGACGAGCGGATCCGGGTTGCGCGTTCCGATCGGGCGCATGATCGCCTCTTTCGCGAGGTGCATCGCGTAGTCGGCCGACCCTCCGATGCCGACGCCGACGATCCCGGGCGGACACGGCTTGCCGCCGGCGTCGACGACCGACTCGAGCACGAACTGCTTGATGCCCCGCACTCCGTCCGCGGGCACGCACATCTTCAGGAAGCTCATGTTCTCGGAGCCGGATCCCTTCGGCACGCACTTCACGTCGAGCCCGTCCCAGTCCGCGACGAACTCCCAGTGCACGATCGGCAGGCGGTAGCCGATGTTCGGGCCCGTGTTCTCGCGCGTGATCGTGTGCACCGCGTTCGAGCGGAGCGGATGCTCGAGCGTCGCGCGTGCGGTGCCGTCGCGCAGCGCCTCGTAGATGCGCGCGGGGTGCAACGGGAAGTGCTCGCCGACGCGCGCGTGGTAGACGGCGATACCGGTGTCCTGGCAGACGAGGTTGTGCGCATCGTCCGCGACGTCGACGTTGCGGACGATGGTGTCGAGCACACGTCGTCCCGACACGCTCGTCTCGCGGGCCTGCGCGTCCACGAGAGCGTCGCGCAGGTCCTGTGGGATGTCCTTCAGCGCCCAGACGTAGAGGTGCGCAGCCGCGTCCTCGACCGAGGCCTGCAGATCAGTTGCGAGCTGCTGCACGTCCGGCCCTCCTTCCGAAGACGACACACTCGAGCAGCGAGTTGCCCATCATGCGGTTCCGCCCGTGCGTCCCGCCGGCGATCTCGCCGCACGCGTAGACACCTTCGAGTGTCGTCTGCGCGTCGGCGTCGATCACGAGGCCGCCGTTCTGATAGTGGAGGACGGGGTACGTGAGGATCTTCTCCGCGAGCGGATCGATCCCCGCCGCGCGGTAACGGCGCAGCATGTACGGGAGCGACACCTCGGCGTCCGCCTCGGCGATGCGCGTCGTGTCGAGGTAGACCGCAGGGCGTCCGTCCGGCGTCTCGACGCCGCGTCCCGCCTCGACCTCGTCGAAGATCGCCTGCGACACCTGGTCTCGCGGGCCGAGCGAATCGGTGAACTCCTCGCCGTTCGCGTTGAGGAGGACGGCGCCGTAGGCGCGCGTCGTCTCCGGGATCGAGTAGCCCTGCATGTTCCCCGGCCACGCGCCGCCGTTCGGGTGGTACTGCAGCGCCTCGAGGTCGCGCGACTCGGCGCCGAGCGCAAGCGCGAGCTCGGTCACCTCGCCGGTCGCGCCGGGGTGGTTCGTGGAGAGCTCGCCGCGCTCCTGCGCGACGCGGTAGCAGCGCCCACCCGCCGCCAGGACGACGGTTGAAGCGTCGATGACGTGCTCGCCGCATGTCGCGCGCCATCCCGCCTGCGTCTGCTCGAGCTCGCGCAGCGGCGCGTTCTCGAACGACGTGCCCGAGCTCGCCTCCCACGCGTCGCGCAGCGACTTCGTGATCGCGTGGCCCGTGCGGTCGCCAACCTGCAGGAGGCGCTTGGCGCTCGCGCCGCCGCACCGCGCGAGCCGGTAGCCGCCGTTCTCGCACGTGAACGCGACACCGAGCTCCTCGAGCCAGTGGATCGCGCCCGGAGCCTCCGACGTGAGCACCTCGACGAGCCGCATGTCGGCGGTCTCGTGGCTCGAGCGCCAGATGTCCTGCGCGTGGAGCTCGGGCGAGTCGTCGTCGCCGAACGCGGCCTGGATGCCGCCCTGCGCCTTCGCCGAGTTGCACGACTGGAGCGAGCCCTTTGCCGCGACGGCGACGCGGGCCCCTGCGCGCTCGGCCGTGACAGCCGCGGCGAGGCCTGCAGCACCGCTGCCGACGACGAGCACGTCGAATCCGACCGGTGCGGCCACCCCGGAACCGTAGCAGGTTCCGCTAATTCGCTTGATAACTCAGGCTAATAGATCAACTGCAGAAGCGTAAGCACTTCGCCGGGTGTCGCCGGGCGCGGCATGTTGCGGTTGCCCGGCCGGCCCGCCGCAGCCTCTGCGACGACGGGAAGATCCTCTTCGGGGACGCCGAAGTCGCGCAGCCGGCCGAAGCCACCGAGGGCGGCGAGAGCCTCGGCGTCTGCCACCGCCCGGAAGCGCTCGACGGCCTGCGGCGCGTCCTGCTCGGCAAAGCGCAGGCCCGGCGGCAGGCAGAGCGCGTTCATCGCGCCGTGCGGGAGCCCGTAGCGGCCGCCGAGCGCCTGCGCCATCGCATGGGCGAGGCCGAGCCCCGCCAGCGCGAGCGCCTCGCCTGCGGCGGCGGCGCCGCGCAGGAGGAGCTCGCGGTCCGACACAGGCAGGGCCGCAGCGATGAGGCGCGCCCCGTGGAGCGCGCGCTCGTCGGCAGCATCGCTCCGTCCGCGTACGTAGAGCGCTTCCGCGCAGTGGGCGAGCGCGTTCATCGCCGTGCCGACGGTGACGTCGGGCGGCAGGTCGAGCGTGAGCACGACGTCGTACGCGATGCCGGCGAGGATGGCGCCGGAACCGCCGCCGACCATGCGCCGGTCCGCCATGCGGACCCCGAACGTGGGCGTCCACTCGGCGCCCGAGTACGTCGTCGGCACCGAGACGACCGGCAACCCGGTCTTCGACGACGCAAGCTTCGCCGTGTCGATCGCAGAGCCGCCGCCGACCGCGAGCAGCGAGTCGGCCTTGAGCGGAACCTCGATCCTCTCCGACGGCACCTCTGACCAGTTCGCGACCCGCGGAACGTCGAGCGAGGTCCACCGCTCGCTCGCGACGAGAAGCGGCCGCTCGAGCCCGAGCTCGGCGAGCAGCGCCGGCAGCTCGGCGAGCGACCAGCGGACGATCACAGACGAGTGCGCGCGAAGTCGACGAACGCGCGGGCCGCGCGTGTCTCGGCGCGCCCGCCCGCGCGCACGAGGAAGACGTCGCGTTCGAGCTCGAGCCCCTCGACGCTCGCCTCGGCGAGCGTGCCCGCTTCGAGATCCGCGGCGACCGAGCGGCGCGAGATGAACGTGACCCCGTGCCCGGCGCGCACCGCGCTCAGCACAGACTCCTGCAGTCCGAGCTCGAAGCGGACGTCGAGGTCGCGCAGGCGCGTTCCGGCTGTGCGCAACTCGTCCTCGAGGAGCTGGCGGACGCCCGCACCCTCCTGCATCACGATCAGGTCACCGCCGCGCAGCTCGTCGATCGAGACGGACTTGCCGGCAAACGGATGGCCGGGCGGGCACACGAGCACGACCGGGTCGCGGAAGAACGGCTCGAACACGACGCCGCGGTGCCGCCGCGCCGCACCCACGACACCCAGCTCGAGCTCGCGTTCGGCGACGCGCTCGACGATCGTCTGCGTGTCGAAGACCCACAGCGTCACGTGGAGCTCGGGGTGCTGGACGCCGAACTCGCACAGGAGCTGCGAGAGGACGATGCCGCCCGGGCCCGTCGATGCCCCGATCTCGAACGTGCCGGCGAGCTCCTCGTCCCCCTCCAGCCCGACCTCGGCGACGAGCTGCTTCTCGAGCGCGAGCAGCCGCTGCGCGCCGCGGTAGAGGCGAAGCCCGGCCTCTGTAGGCTCGACCCGCCGGCCCGAGCGGTCGAGGAGCTGCGTCCCGAGCCGCTTCTCGAGCGCGCGCACCTGCAGGCTGACCGCGGGCTGGGTGACGCCGAGCCGCTCGGCGGCCTGCGAGAAGCTCCGGCGCTCGACGACGGCGCAGAAGGCGGCTAGCTGCCGCGTATCCATAAGGAAAGCTTATCTCCCGCGCGCCTCGATGCGGTTTCCGAACGGGTCGAACACGAAGAGGCGGTCGACGCCGGGGATCTGGTCGTCGTCCTCGAAGGCGATCCCCGCCGCGGATAGGCGCTCGCGCAGGAGGCCGATGTCGGCGGCGACCAAGCCGGGATGGGCCTTCCGCGCCGGCGCGAACGGCTCCTCGACGCCGAGGTGGAGCTCTTGCTCGCCGACCCGAAACCAGACGCCGCCGCGGGCGCGGATCGGTTCCGGCTTCGGGATCTCCTCGAGCCCGAGCACACCACCGTAGAAGGCCCGCGCGTCGTCTTCGCCGCCCTTCGGAATCGCGACCTGGACGTGGTCGAGACCGAGGACCGTCACGCCCGAAGCACTACCATCCGCGGGTGGCGGCGGAACGCCTCGAGGACACCCTCGTCACCGGCTACCGGCGGCTCGCCGCCGACGCACCGCACCGCCGCATCGACTTCGAGCTCCGCTTCCTCGACATCGCGTTCGCGCTCTTCTTCGCGATCGTGCTCCTGCCGGCCGCGCTCGTGATCGCGCTGCTCGTGCTCGTCACGAGCGGCCGGCCGGTGCTCTACCGGGGGCAGCGCGTCGGGCAGGGCGGGCGCTTCTTCACGATGCTGAAGTTCCGCACGTTGAAGCGCGACGCGGAGGCACGGCTCGGGCCCTACCTCGGCGAGGAGCTCGTGCGTCGCACGCGCGACGAGTCGACGCCGGTCGGCGCGTGGCTGCGCGCATCGCAGCTCGACGAGATCCCGCAGCTCTGGAACGTGCTCCGAGGCGACATGTCCTTCGTCGGACCGCGCCCGATCCGGCCGCGCTTCTTCGCGGAGCTCGCGACCGAGCTGCCCGCGTACTGGCAGCGCCTCGTCGTCCGTCCGGGGCTCACGGGCCTCGCCCAGGTGCGCCGCGGCTACGAGACGTCGATGGCGGAAAAGCTCGCCCACGATCTCGAGTGGATCGCGGACCGCTCGCTCACGCTGTACCTGCGCACGCTCGTCCGCACGGGTTTCCGTGTGCTGCGGCAGGCCGTCAGTCGCCGCTGAGATTCGCCTGCATCCGGGCGAGGATGCGGCGCAGCGTTGCGAGATCGCGCTCGCTCAGGCCCTCGTTCAGCTTGCTGTTGAACGCGGCGGCCGCATCCAGCAGACGCGTGTGCAGCTCCTCGCCCGCGGGCGTGAGCTCGAGTCGCCGCACGCGCCGGTCCTTCGGGTCGGCCTTCCGCTCCACGAGCCCCGCCGCCTCGAGCCGGTCGATGTGGTGCGTGATCGTCGCGCCTTCGAGGTGCACGTGGCTTGCGAGCTCCGCCTGGCTGACGATGCCGACGTCGGAAAGGGCGCTGAGGACGACCCAGGTGGCGAGCGACCCGCCCGCCTCCGTCATCACGGCTGCAAAGGCTTCCTGCACGGCGCGGCCGGTGAAGACGACGTGCCGGCCGGCGGGCTCGTACACCATTTCGTTAGATCATAAACGATTTGACATCTAACTGTCGCAGGGGTTAGAGTCGGTTCCGTGCTGGCCGGCCTGACCCACGTGATCGTCCGCCGCCGCCGACTCGTGATCGGCGTCTGGGTCGTGCTCACACTCTTCGGCGGCTTCGCCGCCGGGAAGGTGTCGAAGCGCTGGTACCAGAGCTTTTCGATTCCCGGCAAGCCGGCCTACGAGGCGGGCCAGCGGACGCTGAAGGTCTTCGGCACCGGCGTGCGCCCGCCGAACGTGGTCGTCTTCCACACGAGCGGCGACGCGACGAAGAGCACGGCGATCGCGGCGGCGATGAAGCGCGCAGCGGCGACGATGCCAGGCGCGCGCACGAGCTCGTACTTCTCGACCGGCAGCCTCGCGTACGTCTCCGCCGACCGGCACACGACCTTCGAGGAGGTCTACCCGCCCGGCGTCGCCAAGTTCAACACGAAGAGCGGCGCGGCGCCGATGCGCGCGGCCGCGGCGAACGGCCTGCCGGCCGGCACGACCGTCGAGGTCACCGGCCACGATCCGCTCGAGGAAGCTTCCACGAAGGGCTCGGGCGGCGGCCCGAGCGTTCTCCTCGAAGGGATGATCGGCGGCCTCGGCGCGCTCGTGATCCTCCTGTTCGTCTTCGGGACGCTGCCGGCTGTGCTGATGCCGATCGTCGTCGCGGTCGCGGCGATCCTCAACACGTTCACGCTCGTCTGGGCGCTGACCTACGTCACGAACGTCTCGATCATCGTCCAGTTCCTGATCGCGCTCGTCGGGCTCGGCGTCGCGATCGACTACGCGCTGCTGATGATCTTCCGCTTCCGCGACGAGCTGCGCGAAGGCGAGGACGTCGAGACCGCGCTCGTCGAGACGATGACGCACGCAGGGCGCTCGGTGATCGTGTCCGGCTCGACCGTCGCCGTCGGCCTGCTCTCGATGATCGTGCTGCCGCTGCCGTTCATCCGCTCGATGGGGATCGGCGGCATGCTCATACCGGCGGTCTCCGTGATCACCGCGATCACGCTCCTGCCCGCCCTGCTCGCGACGCTCGGGACGCGCATCAACAGCATCCGCGTGATGCCGAAGCGGTTCGCCGACCGCGGCCACCCCGAGGAGGGGGTGTGGGGCCGCTGGGCACGCTTCGTGCTTCGCAATCCCTGGCCTGTCGCGATCGGCGGCGCGATCGTCGTCGCGGTGCTCGCAGTCGTCGGGACGAAGCTCAACCCGAACGAGTCGCAGCTCAAGAACTTCCCCGGCACCGGCACCGCGATCGCCGGCCGTCAGATGCTCGCCGACGCGCACATCAGCCCGGGCGTGATGAAGCCGTTCGACGTCCTCGTCGAGCACGGCGGCAACGCGGCGGCGATCGCCGCGCGTCTGCGCACGGTGCAAGGTGTCGCCGGCGCGGTCGCGCCCGCAGCGTGGCACCGCGGCGAGGACTCGATCGTCGAGGTCTTCCCGTCGATCGACGGCGCCGCTCCGGGCATCCAGGCGACGATCAACCGCCTGAACGGCGCGCTCGCCGGGACGGACGGGACGCTCGGGGGAGTGCCCGCAGTCGACCGCGACTTCGTGCACGCGGTGTACGGCAACTTCCCGTACGTGCTCGCGTTCGTCCTGATCCTGACGCTCATCCTGCTCGCGCGCGCATTCCGCTCGATCGTGCTGCCGATCAAGGCCGCGATCCTCAAC
>JAFAHG010000020.1 GCA_019237315.1 Actinomycetota bacterium | reverse complement strand
CCGCTTTCGACGAGCGCGGCCAGCACGTGGTTGCGCCGCGCGACGGGCCGCTTGCGGGCCGCGCGCCACGGCGCGCCGACGAGCTGGTGGTGCAGGACGACGACGCGCAGCGCCCCGTGCGCAGCGCCGGCGAGGCGCTCGCGCGCGCGGGCGAGCTGCGCGTTCCGGATCCCCCCGGACTGGTGCCGCCACGGGCGCACCGAGTTCAGTCCGACGGCGTGGATAGCCTCGGATGCATACACCGGCTCGGTCGTCCGCCACTGTGCCTCGAAGTTGCGCCACGTCTGCGTGAACCGCCCAGGCGGCAGCAAGGGAATGTCGTGATTCCCCGGGACGACGAGCAGCGGCCGGCCGAGCCCGCGCAGGAAGTCCGCGACGAGCTCGTGCTGCTCGGGCCGCCCGCGGTGGGTGATGTCGCCGCTCGCGACGACGAGCTCCGCGTCCACGCGCTCCGCGAGCGCCGCAACGCCCGCGCCGGCCGCGAGATCGTCCTCCAGTCCCCGCGCGCCGACGTGCAGGTCAGACACGTGGAGGATGCGTGTACGCACCGCCGAAGGAGGCTACAGTGACGAGCGTGGCAGACGAGCAGATCTTCGACGACGTCTATCTCGGCATGCGGGCCGGCGGAGCGTTGCGCAAGCGCCGCCGCGGCGAGCCGCTGACGCCCGAGGAAGAGGAAGCGCTCGGGCGCTGGCAGCGCCTCTCCCCGTGGCGCAAGGGCCTCGCGATCGGCGGGTTCACGTTCGGCACGTTCGGCCTCGGCTTCACCCTCGGCGGCCTCGTGTTCGGCCGCTGGCGGAAAGCCTCGGCGCGCTAGCTCGCTTCGCGTTCTTTCGCCGGGAAGATCACCGCGGGCACGTCCTCCTTCGCGGGGTCGACGTCGCGGACGAAGACGTCGATCAGCGTCGCGAACACCGCCGCGATCGGCACCGAGAGGATCACGTACGGGCCGCCGAAGAGGATGCCGACGATCGAGACGGTCACGAGCACGATCAGCGGGGACAGTCCCACCGCGTGGCCGAGCACGCGCGGGTTGATCACGTAGTCCTGCATCAGGCGCAGGCCGTACACCGAGACCGCCGTCAGGATCGCCTGCTCCCAGCTCTGCGTCGCCGCGACGCCGACCGACAGCACGCCGGCGGCGAGCGGGCCGATCACCGGGACCATCTCGACGAGCCCCGCGAAGACGCCGAGGAGCAGCCAGAAGCGCAGCCCGATCCCCCAGAACGCGAGCGACAGCACGGTGCTGACGAACGTGATCATCAACAGCTGCCCGCGCACGAACGCCCCGAGCTTCTCGTCGATCAGGATCCACGTGTCGCGCACGCGTTTGCGGTGCTGGCGCTTGATCCCCGCGAGCACGAGGTCCATCGCGCGCTCGCGCTCGAAGATCCAGTATGCGGCGACTGCGAACGTGAAGAAGATGCCGACGAGCGCCTCCATCGCCGTCTTCCCGATCGAGATCGCCGGGTGGATCAGCGCCGTCCCGGAGGGAAGGTTCCGCAGGCGCCGGTCGAGGCCGACGAGCAGGTCGTGCTTGATCCCGCTCGTGTGGCGCGCCTCCTTGGCGATCGCCGCGTGCGTCGTCGGGACGTTGCCGATCGCCTGCTGCACCTGCGAGATCGCGCGCGGCACCATGATCCAGAGGAGGAGGCCGAGCACGGCGACGAGCCCGAAGTAGTGGAGGAGCACGCCGGCGCTGCGGGGGACGCGGTGGCGCGCGAGGCGCTCGACCCCGGGCCGCATCGCCGCGGCGATGATCAGGGCCAGGAAGAGCAGCGCGATGACGACGCGGATCTTCCAGAGCGCCATGGCGCCGAACACGGTCAGGACGACGACGGCAGCCGAGATGAATGCCTTCCGGGCGAGGCTCACGGGGGATAAACGCAGGAGGGCGATTTTCCGAACCGAACGCCTGTTCGCCCGGTAAACTGGAAGCCGAATGGCAGCCGACGAGCTCGTCGTCCACGGCGCCCGGGAGCACAACCTGAAGGACGTGACGGTCCGGCTCCCGCGCCAGCAGTTGATCTGCATCACCGGCCTCAGCGGGTCCGGGAAGTCGAGCCTTGCCTTCGACACGATCTACGCCGAGGGCCAGCGCCGCTACGTCGAGTCGCTCTCGGCCTACGCGCGCCAGTTCCTCCAGATGATGGAGAAGCCCGACGTCGACTCGATCGACGGCCTCTCGCCCGCGATCTCGATCGACCAGAAGACGACCTCGCGCAACCCGCGCTCGACGGTCGGCACGGTCACCGAGATCTACGACTACCTGCGCCTTCTGTACGCGCGCGTCGGGCAGCCGCACTGCCCGGTCTGCGGCCGCCCGATCGCGGGGCAGTCCATCGACTCGATCGTCGAGCAGATCCTCGCGCTGCCGGAGCGGACGCGGTTCACCGTCAACGCTCCTGTCGTGCGCGACCGGAAAGGCGAGTACAAGGACCTCTTCGAGGAGCTCCGCAACGAAGGCTTCACGCGCGTCAAGGTCGACGGCGAGCAGCACCTGATCGAGGAGGTGCCGGCGCTCGACAAGAAGTTCAAGCACACGATCGAGGTCGTCGTCGACCGCCTCTCGATGAAGGAAGACCTGCGCCTGCGCCTCACGCAGTCGGTCGAGACGGCGATCCAGCTGGCGGAGGGGCTCGTCACGATCGACCTGGTCGACGGCAGCGAGACGCGCACGTACTCCGAGCTGTTCGCCTGCCCCGAGCACGGCGTGTCGCTGCCGGAGCTGCAGCCGCGCATCTTCTCCTTCAACTCGCCGCACGGCGCGTGCCCGCGTTGCACCGGCCTCGGCTCGCAGCAGGAGATCGACCCCGAGCTGCTCGTTCCGGACCCGTCGCTCTCGATCGCGGACGGCGCGCTCGTCCCGTGGTCGGTCGGCAACTCGAGCTTCTACGAGTCCGTGATCCAGGCGATCGCGGAGCGCTACGAGATCGACGTCGACAAGCCGTGGGACGAGCTGACCGAGAAGCAGCAGAACTACTTCCTGTACGGCACCGAGGGCGACAAGGTGTACGTCAGCTACCGCAACCGGATGGGGCGGCGGCGCTCGTACATGCTCAACTTCGAGGGAATCGTCCCGTCGCTCGAGCGGCGCTACCGCGACACCGACAGCGGCACGCAGCGCGAGCGGATCGAGGAGTACATGTCGTTCCGTCCGTGCCCGGTGTGCAAGGGTGCGCGCCTCAAGCCCGAGGTGCTCGCGGTCACCGTCGGCGGTAAGAACATCCATGAGTTCACGCAGCTCTCGGTCACGCGTGCGCTGCAGTTCCTCGACTCGCTCGAGCTGACGGAGACCGAACAGCTGATCGGCGCGCGCATCGTCAAGGAGATCCGTGAGCGCCTCACGTTCCTCGACAACGTCGGCGTCGGCTACCTCGCGCTCGACCGCGCGTCTGCGACGCTGTCGGGCGGCGAGGCGCAGCGACTGCGCCTCGCGACGCAGATCGGCTCGCAGCTCGTCGGCGTTCTCTACATCCTCGACGAGCCGTCGATCGGCCTGCACCAGCGCGACAACGACAAGCTGATCGGCACGCTCGAGCGGCTGCGCGATCTCGGGAACACCGTACTCGTCGTCGAGCACGACGAGCAGATGATGCGGAGCGCCGACTGGCTCGTCGACATGGGCCCGGGCGCCGGCGCGCACGGCGGTCACGTCGTCGCGGAGGGCACCGCGGCGAAGGTGCAGCGCAACGCCAAGTCGATCACGGGGCAGTTCCTCTCGGGAAAGCGCGCAATCGCCGTACCGCCGCGGCGCGACGAGGACCGCGGCGTCTTCACGGTGCGCGGGGCGCGCGAGAACAACCTCAAGGACATCGACGTCTCCTTCCCGATCGGCCGGTTCATCGCCGTCACCGGAGTTTCCGGCTCCGGCAAGTCGACGCTCGTGAACGAGATCGTCTACAAGGCGCTCGCGAACAAGCTGCAGCGCATCCGCGTCAAGCCCGGCGACCACGACACGGTCGAGGGAATCGACGTCTTCGACAAGGTGATCGAGATCGACCAGCGTCCGATCGGCCGCACGCCGCGCTCGAACCCGGCGACGTACACCGATCTCTTCACGCACGTGCGCGAGCTCTACTCACTGACGCCCGACGCGAAGGTGCGCGGCTACAAGCCCGGGCGCTTCTCGTTCAACGTCAAGGGCGGCCGCTGCGAGACGTGCAAGGGCGACGGCCAGATCAAGATCGAGATGCACTTCCTGCCGGACGTCTACGTGCCCTGCGAGACGTGCAAGGGCAAGCGCTACAACCGCGAGACGCTCGAGGTGCGCTTCAAGGGGAAGACGATCGCCGACGTCCTCGAGATGTCGGTCGAGGAGGCGCTCAAGTTCTTCGCGAAGATCCCGAAGCTGCGGCGCCGCCTGCAGACGCTGCACGACGTCGGCCTCGACTACATGACGCTCGGGCAGCC
>JAFAHG010000148.1 GCA_019237315.1 Actinomycetota bacterium | reverse complement strand
TGCAGCTCCCGCGCGAGGTTGAGCGCGGTCTGGCCGCCCATCGTCGGCAGGAGCGCGTCCGGGCGCTCGCGCTCGAGCACGGCCGTCACGCCTGCGAGGTCGAGCGGCTCCAGGTACGTCCGGTCGGCGAAGCCGGGGTCGGTCATGATCGTCGCGGGGTTCGAGTTGACGACGATCGTCCGGAAGCCATCCTCGCGTAGGACCTTCAGCGCCTGGCAGCCCGCGTAGTCGAACTCGCAGGCCTGGCCGATGACGATCGGGCCGGAGCCGATCAGGCACACGGAACGGATGTCGTCACGCCGCGGCAAGGCGCACCTCCTCGACCCACCCGGCGAGGATCGGCCACGCGTCGTGCGGGCCGGGCCCGGCTTCGGGGTGGAACTGCACTGACCGCGCGCGGAGCTCCGGGTAGGCGAGCCCCTCCACAGTTCCGTCGTAGAGCGACTCGTGGGTCGCCTCGCGCGACGCGCTCGCCTCGACCGCGAACCCGTGGTTCTGGCTCGTGACGAGGACCCGCCCCGTCGCGCGCTCGAGCACAGGGTGGTTCGCACCGCGGTGGCCGAAGGGAAGCTTGAACGTGCGCAGCCCCGTTGCGAGCGCGAGCAGCTGGTGTCCGAGGCAGATGCCGAGAACGGGAACGCGGCCGAGCAATTCGGCGACGACCGACACCTCGTCTGCGAGCGGCTCCGGGTCGCCCGGGCCGTTCGAAAGGAGCACACCGTCGTACGAGGCGAGCGTGTCCGCGTCGACGTCGTGCGGGAACACCGTCACCGCCGCACCCGCCCCGGCGAGCCGGCGCACGATCGAGCGCTTGACGCCGTAGTCGACGAGCGCGACGCGCACCGCGCCGTTTTCGCTCGCGACGTACGGCTCGCGCGTCGAGACGCGTCCCGCGAGCGCGGCGCCGCTCATCGACGGCTGCGTCCGCACCGCCTGCAGCGTCGCGTCGAGATCTGCGCTGTCCGCCGTCACTGCGCCGCGCATCGCGCCCGACTCGCGCAGCCGCAGCACGAGCGCGCGCGTGTCGATGCCGCTGAGCGCGGGCACGCCGTGCTCGCGCAGCCACTTCGTCCAGTCGGGGCCGCGCGCCTCGCGCATCAACACGGCACGCGCGTGCGGCCGTGACGACTCGTCGCGCCGCTCGTCGACGCCGTAGTTCCCGACCATCGGGGCGGTGAAGCAGACGAGTTGCCCGCTGAAGCTCGGGTCGGTTGCGATCTCCTGGTAGCCGGTCATCGCGGTCGTGAAGACCGTCTCGCCGAACGCCGTCGCAGCCGCGCCGACACTCTCGCCCTCGTACACCGTCCCGTCCTCGAGGACGAGGAAGCCCGTGTCGCTCATGCCTCGTAGGCCACGCGGCCTGCCGCGATCGTCGTCGTCACCTTGCCGTGGAGACGCTTGCCGAGAAGCCAGGAGTTCGTCGAGCGCGAACGGAACCGCTCCTCACGCACGCGCCACGTCCCGTCGAGGTTCAGGAGGACGAGGTTCGCCGGCGCACCCACCGCGACGCGCGGGCGGTCGAGCCCGAAGATCCGCGCAGGTCCAGCCGACATCCGCTCGAGCAGCGTCTCGAGCGTGAGGAGGCCCGGTTGCACGAGGTGCGTGTACAGCGACGCAAATGCCGTCTCGAGACCTGTGACCCCGAACGGCGCCTCCTCGAACGGGACGTCTTTCTCCTCGCGCGCGTGCGGTGCATGATCCGTCGCGATCGCGGCGATCGTCCCGTCGCGGAGGGCTTCGAGGAGCGTCGCGCGGTCGCCTTCGGTGCGCAGCGGGGGGTTCATCTTCAGGTTCGCGTCGAGCGAGCGCACCGCTTCGTCTGTCAGGCAGAGATGATGCGGCGTCGCCTCCGCACTCGCGCGCACGCCTGTGGCGCGGGCATGCCGGAGATGCTCGACGGACTCGCGCGCCGACAGGTGCATGAGATGCACCGGCTGGCCGGTGTCGCCTGCGAGCGCGAGCTCGCGCGCCACACCGAGGCTCTCGCCGAGCGACGGCCAGCCCCCGAGGCCGAGCTCCGCCGAGACGACGCCCATGTGCATGTGGCCGCCGCGCGTCAGGCTCGGTTCCTCGCAGTGGAGCGCAAGCGGCCGACCGGTGATCGCGTTGTACTCGAGCGCTCGGCGCATGAGACCGGCGGTCGCAACCGGGCGGCCGTCGTCGGTGAACGCGGCCGCACCGGCGTCTGCGAGCTCCCCCATCTCGGTGAGCTGCGCGCCGTCCTGGCCGAGCGTGATCGCCGCGGTGAAACCGACCGGAACCTCCGCCTCCTCGAGCGCACGCGCGCGGAGACCGCGCAGGACGTCGGTCGAGTCGACAACGGGATCGGTGTTCGGCATCGCGAGGATCGCGCAGTACCCGCCGGCGGCGGCAGCCGCTGTGCCCGTTGCGATCGTCTCTTCGTCCTCGCGCCCCGGCGTGCGGAGGTGCACATGCGGGTCGACGAACGCCGGTGCGAGCACGAGGCCTTCCGCCTCGATCACGCGATGCTCGTTCGTGTCGACCGTCCCGATCGCCGCGACGACGCCGCCGTCGATCCTGACGTCGAGCACCGCGTCGATTCCTTCCGTCGGGTCGACGACACGCGCGCCGCGGATGACGATGTTCTCCGCACCGCACTTGCCGACCAGGATGCTCATGCGACCTCCACGGCGGTCTCGACGAGGACAGGTCCGGTCGTGAGCAGGTCGTAGAGCACCGCCATGCGGACCACGAGGCCTGCGCGCACCTGGTCGACGACGAGCGCGGCGTCCGAGTCGGCGACACGGGGGTCGATCTCGACCCCGCGGTTCATCGGCCCCGCATGCATCACCCGCTGGCCGGGGCGAAGCCGCTCCGGCGTAACGCCCCATCGCGCCGTGTACTCACGCAGCGACGGAACGTAGTTCGCGCCCTCGAGCATCCGCTCGCGCTGCATGCGCAGTACGTAGACGACGTCGGCGTCGGCGATGGCGCCGATGTCGTGCGACACGTCGCCGAGCTCCCGCGGCACGAGCGGCGGCGGCCCGACGAGCGTCACGCGCGCACCGACGAGTCTGAGAGCCTGGACGAGCGAGCGTGCGACGCGCGAGTGCAGGACGTCGCCGACGACCGCGACGTGCAGCCCTTCGAGGCGGCCCACACCCTCGCGGATCGCATAGAGGTCGAGGAGCGCCTGCGTCGGATGCTGGTGCTTGCCGTCGCCGGCGTTCACCACGTGCGCGTCCGTCACGGCCGCCACGAGCTGCGGCGCGCCGATCTGCGGATGGCGGATGACGATCACGTCCGGGTCGTACGCCGACAGGGTGAGCGCGGTGTCCTTCAGCGACTCCCCCTTCTCGACCGACGACCCCGCGGCCTTCACCGAGAGCGTGTCCGCGGAGAGCCGCTTCGCCGCGAGCTCGAAGGACGACGACGTGCGCGTCGAGGACTCGAAGAAGAGGTTCAGGACGAGCCGGCCGCGCAGCGTCGGCAGCTTCTTGTTGTCGCGCTGCTGCGAGCGCGCGAAGGAACCCGCGGTCGCAAGCAGGCGGTCAACGTCGTCGCGCGTGAGATCCCCGACGGAGAGCAGGTGGCGCCGCGGCGGGTCGACCGGCGGGAGCAGGTCGCCGGGGAGGACGTGCAGCTCGGTCATTCCTCACCTCCCACGAGCAGTACCTGGTCGATCTCGTCGATCTCGACGAGCTGCACCTGGATGCGCTCGGCGCGCGCGGTCGGCAGGTTCTTGCCGACGTAGTCGGGCCGGATCGGCAGCTCGCGATGCCCACGGTCGGCGAGAACCGCGAGCTGGACGCGCTCCGGGCGCCCGTACTCGAGAAGCGCGTCGATCGCCGCCCGGATCGTGCGGCCGGTGTAGAGCACGTCGTCGACGAGGATCACGGTGCGGCCCTCGAGCTCGAAGTCGAGCTTCGTGTCGCGGACGACAGGTTGCGCGCGGCGCGGCGCCTGGCCCGCGCGCACGTGGACGTCGTCGCGATGGAACGTGATGTCGAGCTGGCCGAGGTCGAGCTCGTAGCCGGCGCGCTCCTCGATCAGCCGGCGCAGCCGCTGCGCGATCGGGACGCCGCGCGTGTGGATGCCGACGAGCGCGACGTCTTCGAGGGCCTCGTTCCGCTCGATGATCTCGTGGGCGACGCGTGAAAGCGTTCGCTGGATGCCCTCGGCGTCGAGCAGAACCCGACCGGGCGCCACGGCATGCTGCTGCATCGAACTCCTTTCCGGCCTCGCTGGACCGAGTTAAAGGGTGCGGCGAGGACTGTAGCGAACGGATCTGACGGCAGCTGCCGCTACGCTCGCCGCGGTGGAGGCGGAGACCCCGACGGCGACCGCGTGGCAGGCCCGCGCGCGGCACCGCGTCGGCGCGCTTTTCGGCCTCCTCGTCCGGCTCGAGCTGCCTGTTCTCGCCCTCTGGATCGGCGCGGGCGTCGGTCTCGCCGCGTTGACGCGGCGCGTCGTCGACTGGTTCGTCATGACCGACGAGCTGCTCTACGAGCGCCTCGCGATCAGCGTCGCGCGCCTCCACTCCCCGCTGCCGCACGTGCACGGCACCCTCGTGCCGAACGTGAGCCAGCTCTATCCGCTCCTCCTCGCGACCGTCTTCCGGCACGGGCTCGTCCCGCAATCCCTCCACGCCGCGCACGTCCTCGACGCGTACGTGATGACCTCGGCCGCCGTTCCCGCGTTCCTGCTCGCGCGCGCCGTCACCGAACGGCGCTGGACCGCGTACCTCGTTGCACTCCTCACGGCGACCGTTCCGTGGCTCGTCTTCGCGTCGTTCCTGCTGACGGAGGTCGTCGCGTACCCCGCGTTCCTCTGGGCGATGCTGGCCGTCCACCACGGTGTCGCGTCGCCGCGACGGCGGAACGACCTGCTCGCGCTCGTGGGGATCGCAGTCGCGACGTTCGCGCGCACGGAGTTCTTCGTGCTCGCAGGCGTCTACGCGGTGTCGATCGTGCTCCACGAGCGTTCGCTGCGCGAAGCGGTCGCGCGTCACCGGCTGTTCGCGGCGCTCGTCGCCGTCGGGGCGGTCGCAGCGGTCGTGCTCGCAGCTCTTGGCCGCTTCTCGAGCACGTTCGGCACGTACTCGCACGCGGTCGAGGGGAATCCGTTCCCCGCGCACTTCTTTCCGTTCTTCTTCGAGCACCTCGCGACGATCGCCTTCGCGCTGGGGGTCCTCCCGTTCCTCGTCGGCGTCGCCTGGCTCTGTGCGGGCCTCCGAGAACGAAGTGCATTCGCCGCGGTCGCGGTCGTCACGCTGGTCGTCCTCACGGTCGAGGTGACGTCGTTCGACCTCCGCTTCGGGAGCGGCGTCGTACGCGAGCGGTACCTGTTCTACGTCGCGCCGCTCGTGTTCGTCGGCTTCGCCTGCGCGCTCGCCGATCGGCGCTGGCCGAGGTGGTCGCTCCTCATTCCCGTCGTAGCCGTCGCCTACGGATTCTCGCAGGCGGCGTTTCCGGTGTACGACAAGCTGAACGCGGACACGCCGGCGGCGTCGCTCGACAACGAGCTGCTCGCAATCGCACACTCGCGGCACTACGCGCACCTCGCAATGGCAGCCGGGACCGTCGTGCTCGCGGCGGTGTTCGTGGAGCTGACATTCCTCCTGCGACGTCGACACCTCGCCGCCCTCCTCGCGCTCGTCCTCGTGTTCCTGCTTCCCGCCGAGACGGGATACGCGTTCGCGCGCCTCTTTCGCGTCGACGGAACCGCGGGGCGTCCGCTCACGCTCGACCAGAGCGTCGTGTACGACTGGGTCGACCGCACGGTCGGGACGCGCGCGAGCGTCACGATGGTCCCGTATCCGAACGTAACGGCGGACTACTGGGCCGGCGTGAGCTACTGGTGGGACCTCGAGTTCTGGAACGAGTCAGTCGACCACGCCGCCTACCTTCCGGGCGAGTTCCTCTGGACGCCGAGCACCTTCCCAAAGCTCTTCCTGCACTTCGACCCGCGCACCGGGTACGCGAACGCCTCTCCCTCGCCGTACGTCATCGAGTCGGAGGCCGAGACGCGGTTCCGCATCTCGGGTCCGCCGGTGCAGACGCCGCACGACACCCGAGGAAATCTGTTCATCGTCGCGCGCGCGCCGTGGCGCGCAGACTGGCTCACCTTCGGCCTCTCCGACGACGGGTGGACGCTGCCAGGCCGTGCCGGCGTGGTGCGCATCTTTGCCGCACCCGGCCAGCGTCATCCTGCTCTCCGCGTCCTCACGCTCGGCATCCAGGCGCCCGCGCACGTCGACGCGCGTCCGTTCCGCATCTCCTCCGGGAAGACCGCCCTCCACGGTGTCGCCAACCAGGGGGACCGCGTGATCGAGGTGATCCGTGTGTGTGTGCCGGCACACGGATTCGGGGACGTCCGCATCACGACGTCGCAGGACTCCAATGCGTTCTACGGCGACCCGGCGAATGCCGTCGTCGCGGGCAAGCCGCGGGACGTCGGCGTGCACCTCACGGAGATCGCGCTCGCCGACGAGATCGGCGGTCGCTGCACGGCGCATTAGGGACTGCAAGCACCGCCGACGTCGTCCGAGAGCGATACCGCGCGCAACGAGATGCCGACGCGCCGTCCGTCCGGGAGGACAGACGCGCCGCGTGCGCGAAGTCGCACCTCTGTCCAGCCGTGCGCCGGGATGCAGACGTCGAGCCTTGCGGTGACCGGCCCCGCCTGGAGCGCCGCTCCGCGCCATACGTCTACGTTCGATGCGATGGAGACCAAACGCGTCACGACCCCGCCGGGCGGACGCATGATGAAACTCACGTAGCGGATCTCGGCGTGAGTCTGGCCGGCCGCCGGGAACAGGCGCACACGCGTCACGGAGCCCGGTTTCGTCCAACCGTCGTCCCACGCGCCGAGCGTCACCCAGCTCAGGCGCCACGGGTCGCCCGTACGGACGACCGTGAACGGAGGGTTGCCCGCGACCGTCTTGCCGGCGACGCCGAAGCGCGTCTCGTTCACGCTCTCGACGGCGTCGTCGACACCGCGCACGTTCGTCGTACCGCTCGAGAGATCGAACATCGGATAGGTCTTTGGGAACCAATAGCCCGTGTACTCGAAATCGCCGGTCACGGGCCAGTGCACGTCGCGGATCACCGACCTGTTCCAAAACTCAAGGTCACGCCATTCCTGCTGGCTCACGAAGTAGTCGGTCGACACGGGGTACGGGATGATCGCTGCGCGCCCATTTGGCCCGATCGCGCGGTCGAGCCACGTGAGCGCGTACGCGTCCGGGTTCGAGAGCGGCCGGTTCGACCAACTCGGATTGCCGAGGTACCGGACGAAGACATACGCGCTCGCGCCCGGCACCGCGACGAGCACGGCGACAGCGAGGGCGAGGGCGAGAGCGCGGCGCGACAGAAGTGCAGACGCCTCGATCACCAGCAGCGCAAGGAGCGCGGTGCCCACAGCCAGCGCGATGCGCGCGTGGTCGAGCCCGTGCGACCAGCGGACCAGCGGCTTGTAGAGGATCGCGGCAGGCGAATCCGGCGGGAAGCGGCCGTTCGGCTCGGCCCACGTCGACGCGGGAATCGCTCCGAAGACGAAGCCGCAGACGACGGCGCCTACAGGGACGACGAACGACCAGCGGGGTGTGCGCGATGCGAGCGCCGCGCACAGGGTTGCGGTGACGACGAGCGGCAGGAGGTACAGGAGGAAGCGGTCATGGACGAACCCGGTGTAGCGGACGTCGAAGATCGTCGATTGCGCGAGCACACCGAGGCCGGCCACCGCTGCCGCGCAAGCGAATGCATGCGTATGCGCGCGAGCCGGCGGACGCACGAGAGCACCGCAGAGCCAGGCGGCGCCGACGAGGAACGGCACGACGCCGACGCCGAGCGCGAACGTCGCCACGTGCTCGGCGAACGAACCGGCCATACCGCTCGAGAAGAGCGTCTGGTTCTGCGCGTAGTAGCCGTACACCCCGAAGACCGCCGAAAAGTTCCCCGTCAGCTCGAGCACGAGAGCGCCCACGGCCGCCGCGACGTAGACGACAAAGAGGAGCGCGTGTGCACGCACGACCGCACGAAGCGTTCGTTCCCGCCGCCCCGCCTCGTACGCGAGGAGCGCGACGGGAACTGCGACGACGAGGACCGAAAGCGCGGTACGCGCGAGGTAGGCGAGCGCGACGAGCAGGACGGTCGCGAGATCGTTGCGCGGACTCGGCTCGGCGAGTGTGCGCGCCAGGGCGTACACCGCCCAGACGAAGACCGGGTACGCCACCACCTCCGTTAGGAGCGTCGTGCCGTACACCATCCACGGCCCGACGACGGCTGCCGCGGCGACCACGAGCGCGGCCCACCTCTGCCCCGTCGCGCGGCGGGCGAGCAGGTACGCCGGCACGCACGCCGAGGTCATGAAGAACGCGCCGAGGATGTGCGCATCGCGCAGATCGCGCGGGACGAGCCCGTGCGCGAACACCGGCGCGATCACCAGCGGGTAAAGCTGCGAATAGCTGCGGATGTCGATCCCGTGAATGCGCGGAATGAGCGAGTGCGTCCGCGCGATCGCAATCGCGAGCCGCTCGTAACGCATCTCGTCCGTCATTGAGAACCAGTCCCGCACGTATGTCCCGATCACGGCGAGCACGCTTCCGGCGGCCGCCCAGATCACGGCGACGGGCGCGATCCGTCTCAGCCGGTCCCCCATGCTCTGGGAGGCTAGGCGACCGGTTTGAACGCACGCGCGTCCGGCAGCGCGCCGCCCTTGTGGAGCACCGGCTCACCGCGCTCCGCATAGGGGACCTCGACGACGTCGAAGTCGCGCGGGACGACCGTGTTCGGGAACACCTCCCTCGCCTCCCGTGCGAGCTCGGGCCCGAAGTACCGCGGCGAGACGTGCGTCAGCGCCAGCATGCGGACGTGGGCGTCGCGCGCGATCGTCGCGGCCTGGGTCGCCGTGCTGTGCAACGTCTCCCCCGCCCGCTCGCTTTCCTCGGCGGAGAACGTCGCCTCGTGCACGAGCAGGTCGGCGCCCTCCGCGAGCGCCTGGACGACCTCCGACGGCGCGGTGTCGCCGGGATACACCACCGTCCGCCCCGGACGAACCGGTCCGAGCACCGCGTCGGGAGTGATCGTGCGGCCGTCGGCCAGCGTCACCGACTCGCCGTGCTGCAGGGCGCCGCGTTCGGGACCGAACGGCAGGCCGAGCGCATCGGCGGTCTCGACGTCGAAACGGCCGGGCCGGTCGGCCTCGGCGATCGCGTAGCCGACGGCAGCGCTGCCGTGCGTCGCCGGGAAGACGAGCACTTTGTACCCGTCCCGCTCGAGGGCGTCGCCCGCACGGACCTCGACGAGCTCGAAGGGATAGGGCAGCCTGCCGACGATCCGCCGGAGAACGTCGAAGAGCGCCCTGAGCCCCGGCGGCCCGTACACGGTGAGAGGCGCCTCGCGCCCCCGCAGCGCGAAGGTCTTCAGCATCCCCGGCAGACCGAGGAAGTGGTCTGCGTGGAAGTGCGTGAGGAAGACGTCGGGCAGGTCGACGAGGCCGACCGACGACTGCAGCAGCTGCCGCTGTGTCCCCTCCCCGCAGTCGAAGAGGAGGCGATCACCGCCGCGCCGGACGAGCAGCGCGCTCGCCGAGCGGCGTGCCGTGGGCGCGCTGCCGGCCGTGCCGAGGAACACCACGTCGAGGTCCACGGGCCGCGATGGTACGCCAGCCCTACGGCAGTAGCAGCACCTCGCCGGGATGGATGGTCGTGTCGGCGAGCTTGTTCGCCTGCTCGATCTGCCAGATCGCGCTCCGCGGGTCGCCTGCGTAGTGTGAGGCCGCGATCGTCCACAGCGTGTCGTAGGCCCGCACGCGGTAGAAGACCCGCTGCCCGTGCGCTCCGGTCGGCCGAGCGAAGACCGCCCATCCGACAAGGGCGACGGTGGCAAGGATGGCGACCTTGGCGAACATCTGTTCGTAGAGTACCGAACACGTGTTCGCTTGTCAAGGGGAAAAAGGGGCGAGGGCCTCGCGGCCCCCGCCCCGTCTCGCCTCCCTACTTCTTGAGCGACTTGAGGAGCGTCTTCCCGACCGTGACCGCCTTCTGGAACGTCGCGATCTCGGCCGCGAGCTGCACCTTTGCCTGCTTCGTGATGTGCTTCGCCTGCGCGGAGGCTTTGAGAAGCGACGCGAGCTGCTTCTCGGTCGCCGCGAGCGCGGTCGTGCACGCCTTCTTCGTCGCCTTGGCGCCGGTGCAGGCCGTGCCCTCCGACTTCAGCGTCGCGGCGCACGCGGCGACACAGCCCTTCGGCGCAGCCGGAACGGTCGGGCCCTTCGGCGCCGTCGGGCCCTTTGCCGCGGTGGTTGTCGTGGTCGTCGTCGCCGCGGTGACACCGGCGGGCGTCCACGGCTTCATGCCGCCCTGGCACGCCTCGCCGCCGGACGTGAACGCCTGCACGACCTGCGCGGCCTGCTTCGGCGACTGGTCGGCGTAGTAGAGGCCGCTCTGCCAGCCGGCGAGGGCCGACTCGTCGATCAGGTGGAAGATGTTCACGACCTGGACGTTCGGGTCGCACGCGACCAGGTTCAGCATCTGCTGGTACCAGTTCGCCTGGTAGCTCTCGGTCGCGGTATCACCGAAGACGCCGCCCGCGGCCGTCGCGCTCGTCTCGGTGCCTGTGTACGCGGACGCATGCGCGCTCGAGTCCGTCTGGATGCCGGTCTCGTTGAGGCTGACCGGGAGTCCGCCACCGGACTGCTGGCCGATCGTCTGCTGCACGGTCCCCTTGAACGCGTCGTAGAACGCCTGGTAGATGCGCGACAGGTTGGTGACGCTCGCCTCGTTCGGGTTCGAATAGCCCGTCGCGAACGGCAGCGACTGCGGAATCGGGTAGGGGTGGAAGTCGAAGCCGTCCATGATCGGCTTCGTCCGTCCGGTCTTCGCCTGGAACGCGGTGAACCACTTGCCGAGTGCCGCCAGGAAGTTCACCGGCGACGTGGACGAGTTGCTCGTGGCGTTCGGCTGGTCGTTGCCGCGCGGCGAGAGACCCACGCCCCACACGAAGTCGGAGCCGTTGACGCCCTTGATCGCGTCGTACGCGGCGGCGAGCGCGCGGCCGCAGATCTCAGCCGACTGGTTGTTGCCGGAGCTGTCCCACTGCGGGTTGACGAAGAGCGGCTGGTTGCATTCGTTCATCACGACGAACTGGTGGACGGTCGGGAACGTGCGCGCGACCGACGCCGCCCAGCTGGCGAACGCCTGGATCTGCGACGTGTCGCCGCAGCCCTCCGGGTCCGGGTTCGGCGCGCAGCGGTTGCCGCCGGTGAACACCTGCGAGTGGAGCGGGTAGATGTCGAGCTCGACCTGGATCCCGGCAGCCTTCGCCTTTGCGATCGCCTGCGAGACGGCGTCCTGCTGGGGAATGTCGTTCGGCGAGCCTTCGTCCCACCGGATGGTCAGGGCGTTCAGGCCGAGACCCTCCGACGCCATCGTCGAGTAGAACCACGACGAGACGCCGGCGTCCTTCGGCGCGTCGTCGTTCACTCCGACGACCAGCGACGCAGACGCGGCCCCCGAAAGAGCGAGCAGCGCGAGCGCGCCGATCACCGCAGAGCAAAGCTTTCTCATTCCTCCCCCTCGGAAGATGACGTTTGAGCGGACTTTTTCAGAG
>JAFAHG010000208.1 GCA_019237315.1 Actinomycetota bacterium | reverse complement strand
CCGTCGAAGGAGCGGCCGTTCCCGGCGCCCGACGGCGTGCTCACCTCCGACATCGACGAGGTGCTCGGCGATCCGTCGATCGCGCTCGTCGCCGAGGTGATGGGCGGCGTCGAGCCGACCGGCGGCTACGTCCTCGAGGCGCTGCGTCGCGGCAAGCACGTCGTGTCCGCGAACAAACAGCTCGTCGCGCGGCGCGGCGCGGAGCTCTTCGCGGCGGCGTCGGAGACGAACGTGCAGCTTCGCTTCGAGGCCAGCGTGTGCGCGGCGATCCCGGTGATCAAGGTGCTGCGCGAGTCGCTCGTCGTCACGAACGTGCACCGCGTGCTCGGCATCGTCAACGGCACGACGAACTTCGTGCTCACCGAGATGGAAGCGGGGAAGAGCTACGACGAGGCGCTGCGCGAGGCCCAGGCGAAGGGCTACGCCGAGGCCGACCCGACCGACGACGTGTCGGGTGCGGACGCCGCCGCGAAGATGGCGATTCTCGCGACGGTCGCGTTCAACTCGCGCTACGAGCTTTCCGACGTCGACACCGTCGGCATCGACCAGATCGACCCGCTCGCGATCGCGGCGGCGCGCGAGCTCGACATGGTGATCCGGCTGATCGGCGCGGCGCGGCTCGTCGACGGGAAGGTGGACGTGCGCGTCGGGCCGGCGCTCGTCGACCGCCACCATCCGCTCGCCGCGGTCGAAGGGGCGTTCAATGCCGTGATGCTGCAGGGCGACGCGATTCGCGAGATCACGCTCGAGGGTCCCGGCGCCGGCGGCATCGAGACGGCGTCCGCGGTGATCGCCGACATGGTCTCCGTGATCGGGACGATGGGCACGGGCTTTCTGCAGAACGACGCCGCGTGGCGTGAGCTGCCGCGGCTCGAGCCGGGTGAGCACCGCTCGCCGTACTACTTCCACCTGAAGGTCGACGACCGCCCCGGCGTGCTCGCGCGCGTCGCGGAGGCGCTCGCGGAACGCGACGTCTCGATCGCACGCCTGCTCCAGCATCCGAACGGCGTCGGCGCTGCGCTGCACGTCGTCACGCACGAGGCGCGCGAGGGCGCGCTGAAGGACGCGCTCGCGGCGATCACGGCGTTCGACGAGGTGCGCACCGCACCGCGGCCCTACCCGGTGGTGTCGGAGCGCGGCGTGTCGGAGCTCGGGTGGGCGTAATCGAGAAATACCGCGACCGGCTTCCGGTCACCGCGTCCACGCCCGCGTTGACGCTCGGCGAAGGCAACACTCCGTTGATCCGCTCGGAGCGCCTGTCGGCGAAGCTCGGCGTCGAGCTCTACTTCAAGTTCGAGGGCGCGAACCCGACTGGGTCGTTCAAGGACCGCGGCATGGTGGTCGCCGTTGCGAAGGCCGTCGAGGAAGGCGCGCAGGGCATCGTGTGCGCGTCGACCGGTAACACCGCCGCGTCGTGCGCGGCGTACGCGGCGCGTGCGGGGATCCCCGCGGTTGTCCTGCATCCCGCAGGCGCGATCGCGGCGGCGAAGCAGGCGCAGGCGCGCGCGGTCGGCGCGCGCGTGCTCGAGGTGCGCGGCTCGTTCGACGACGCGCTGCGCTCGTGCCAGGAGCTCGCCGGCCGCTCGTCGTTCGCGCTCGTGAACTCGGTCAACCCGTATCGCATCGAGGGGCAGAAGACGGCCGCCTTCGAGGTCATCGAGCAGCTCGGCCGCGTGCCGGACGTGCTCGCGCTCCCGTACGGGGGCGGCGGCAACACGGTCGCGTACGCGAAGGGCTTCGCCGAGGCGGGGGCGAGCCTTCGCATCGTGTCGTCGCAGGCCGCCGAGCGCGCGGTCACGCTCGCGTCCGCGATCCGCATCGCCGAGCCGGCGCACCTCGACGAGGTCGCCGAGCTCGTCGGCGAAGGCCGCGTCGAGGTCGTCACCGTTTCCGACGACGAGATCACCGACGCGTGGCTCGAGGTCGCGTCGCTCGAAGGCGTCTTCTGCGAGCCGTCGTCGGCCGCGGGCGTCGCTGCGCTCGCGCACGTCGAGCTCGGGCCGGGCTCGACCGTCGTCTGCGTCCTGACCGGCCACGGCCTGAAGGACACGGGCGCCATCGAGGCGCTGACGCCGGCTACGACCGTCGTCGAGCCGACCCTCGACGCGATTCTCGCGGAGGTCGCGAATGCGTGAGCTCGTCGTCCGCGCGCCGGCGTCGACGGCCAACCTCGGGCCCGGGTTCGACTGCGCCGCCGCGGCGCTCGACCTCTGGAACGAGCTGCACGTCGAGCCGGGCGACGGCGAGGTGACGGTCGAGGGCGAAGGTGCCGGCGAGCTTCCGCGCGACGCCGACCACCTCGCGCTGCGCGCGTTCGCGCAGGTCGCGCCGCCGACCGGCTACCGCTTCCGCTTCGTGAATCGCATCCCGCTCGAGCGCGGGCTCGGCGCATCGGCGGCGACGATCGCCGTCGGACTCGTCGCCGCGAGCCTGCTCGCGAACAACGAGCTCTCCGACGACGAGCTGCTCCAGCTCGGCCTGCCGCTCGAGGGCCACCCCGACAACCTCGCCGCGGCCCTGCGCGGCGGCGTCTGCCTCATCTGGCGAAACGGCGCCGGCCCGCACACCGCGCGCATCGCCACCGACCTGCCGCTCGCGCCGGTCGTCGTCGTCCCCGACACGCGCGTGAACACGCTCGAGTCGCGCGACCGGCTGCCGCGCGAGCTGCCGTACGAGGAGGCGACGGCCGCCGCCGCGCAGGCCGCGCTGCTCGGCGCCGCGATCGCGTCCGGCGACGCGAACCTCCTCGCCGACGCGTTCCACGACCGCCTCCACGAGCCCTACCGGCTCCCCGACGCGCCGGTCCTCGCCGAGCTCCGCGACGACCCTGTCCCGGGCCAGCAGGGCGTCACGCTCTCCGGCTCCGGCCCGACGGTCGTCGTGTGGGCGGACAAGAGCAATGCGCAGTCCGTCGCGCACGAGCTCGAGCAGCGTTTCCCGGATGCGCGCGTCCTTCCCCTCGCCATCGCAGACGAAGGAGCCCATTGAGCGTCTACGACCAGCCGACCGATCCCGCGAAGCGCAGAAGCGCACGCCTGACCGACGGCGTCGACCGTGCGCCCGCGCGCGCGATGCTGAAGGGCGTCGGGTTCACGGACGAGGACCTCGCGAAGCCGTTGATCGGCGTCGCGACGACGTGGATCGAGACGATGCCGTGCAACCTGAACCAGCGCGCGCTCGCGAAGCACGTGAAGGACGGCATCCGCGAAGCGGGCGGCACGCCGATCGAGTTCAACACGATCTCCGTCTCCGACGGCGTCTCGATGGGCACCTCCGGCATGCGCGCATCGCTCATCTCGCGCGAGGTGATCGCCGACTCGATCGAGCTCGTCACGGAAGGCCACCTGTTCGACGGCCTCGTCTGCCTCGTCGGCTGCGACAAGACGATCCCCGGCGCCGCGATGGCGCTCGCGCGGCTCGACATTCCGGGCCTCGTCTTCTACAACGGCTCGATCGCGCCCGGCAGCTTCCGCGGACGCGACGTCACGATTCAAGACGTCTTCGAAGCCGTGGGCGCGCGCGCCGCGGGGCGCATGAGCGACGAAGACGTGCACGCGCTCGAGAGCGTTGCCTGCCCAGGCGCGGGTGCGTGCGGCGGCCAGTACACCGCGAACACCATGGCGCTCGTCATGGACTTCCTCGGCATCAGTCCGCGTGGCCTTTCCGGCATCCCGGCGACGAACCCGTCGAAGCCGGAAGCGGCGCGCGAGGCCGGCCGGCTCGTCATGGAGCTCGTCCGCAACGACACGCGCCCGTCGGAGATCCTCACACGCGAGGCGTTCGAGAACGCGATCGCTGCGGTTGCGGGGACGGGCGGCTCGACGAACGGCGTTCTGCACCTGCTCGCGATCGCGCGTGAGGTCGGCATCCCGCTCGAGCTCGACGACTTCGACACGATCGCCGGGCGCACGCCGATCGTCGCCGACCTGAAGCCGTTCGGACGCTACGTCGCGACCGACTTCTACGAGGCGGGCGGCGTCGGACTCGTCGCGCGCGAGCTCGTCGGCGCCGGCGTCGTGCGCGGGAGCGCGCGCGGCGTCGACGGCCACACGCTCGACGACGTCGCCCGAGACGCGAAGGAGCGTCCAGGCCAGGACGTCGTCGTCTCCTACACCGATCCGATCAAGCCGACGGGCGGCATCGCGATCCTGCGCGGCTCGCTCGCGCCCGAGGGCTGCGTCGTCAAGCTCGCGGGCCACGAGCGGCTGCGGCACGAAGGCCCAGCGCGCGTCTTCGACTCCGAGGAGGACTGCTTCGCAGCCGTGAAGGCGCGCTCGATCGAGGCCGGCGACGTCGTCGTCATCCGCTACGAGGGTCCCGCCGGCGGCCCCGGCATGCGCGAGATGCTGCACGTCACGGCCGCGCTCGTCGGCGAAGGGCTCGGCGACGAGGTCGCGCTGATCACCGACGGCCGTTTCTCCGGCGCGACGCACGGCCTGATGGTCGGACACATCGCACCGGAGGCGCAGCGCGGCGGTCCGATCGCCGCCGTTCGCGAGGGCGACACGATCATCCTCGACATCGAGAACCGCCGGCTCGATCTCGACGTCCCGCAAGACGAGATCGAGAAGCGCCTAGCCGACTGGCAGCCGCCCGCGCCGCGCTACAAGCACGGCGTTTTCTCGCGCTACGCGGCTCAGGTCGGGTCGGCCTCTGAAGGAGCGCCGACGTGAGCGCCCTGCAGCAGCCGCCGAATCGAACGCGTCGCCTGCAGGATGCGCTGCTCGTTCTCGACGAGCGCGAACCGCACGTGCCCGTCGCCGCCCTCGCCGAAGCCGATGCCCGGCGACACGGCGACCTCGGCCTCGCGCGCGAGCTTCAGCGCGAACTCGAGCGACCCGAGCTCGGCGTACTCTTCGGGGATCGGCGCCCAGACGAACATCGTCCCGCGCGGCGGCTCGACGTCCCAGCCCGCCCGCGCGAGGCCGCCGATCAGCGCGTCGCGGCGTCGCTCGTAGATCTCGCACACCTCGACGGGGTACTCGGCGGCTTCGCGCAGCGCGACGATCGACGCGATCTGGATCGGCTGGAAGGTGCCGTAGTCGAGGTAGGACTTGAGCTTCGCGAGCGCCGCGACGACGTCGGGCCGGCCGAGGCAGAACCCCATGCGCCAGCCGGCCATGGAGAACGACTTCGTCAGCGAGTAGAGCTCCACCGCGACGTCGAGCGCACCGTCCGCAGCGAGGATCGACGGCGGCCTGTGCCCGTCGAAGGCGATGTCCGCGTACGCGAAGTCGTGGACGATCACGAACTCGCGCTCGCGCGCGAGGTCGACGAGGCGCTGCATCGTCTCGGCGGTGGCGCAGACCGTCGTCGGGTTGTGCGGGAACGAGACGATCACGACGCGCGGCGCGGGCTCCGCGGCGAGCACCGCCGACTCGATGTCGTGGTCGAAGGCGTGCACGACGGTCGCTCCGGCAAGGCGTGGCGCGACGAGATGGATCGGGTACGAGGGCGACGGGACGACGGCGGTGTCGCCGCGGTCGACGAGCACCCACATCAGGTGCGCGAGGCCCTCCTTCGCCCCGATCGTCGAGACGACGTGCCGCTCCGGGTCGAGCTCGACGCCGAAGACGTTCGCGTACCGCTCGCACACCGCCGCGCGCAGGTTCGGCAGGCCGCGCGACGCGCTGTAGCGATGGTTCACCGGCCGCATCGCGGCCTCCGCAAGCTTGTCCACCGCAACCTGAGGCGACGGGATGTCGGGGTTGCCGAAGCCGAGATCGATCACGTCGCGGCCCTCGCGCCGCAGCTCGCGCTTCAGCGCGTCGACCGTCGCGAAGACGTAAGGGGGAAGATCGTGAATCCGCCGGAAC
>JAFAHG010000086.1 GCA_019237315.1 Actinomycetota bacterium | reverse complement strand
CCGTAGGTGGTGAGCTCGCGCAGCTCTTCAGCCGTCTCGGGCTCCATCTCCGCGAGCAGCTCCGACTGCTTGTCGGGCGACAGCTCGCCGAGCAGATCGGCGGCGTCGTCGGAGTCCATCTCTTCGATGATGTCGGCGGCGCGCTCGGTCCCCAGATCGTCGATGATCGAGCGCTGCGTCTCGGCGTCGAGGTGCTCGAGCGCGTCGGCGGCGCGTTCGTCGTCGAGCGAACCGACGACGCGCGCGGCGTCTTGCGCCGACAGCTCGCTGATGATGTCGGCGAGATCGGACGGGCGCATCCGCGCGAGCCGATGATGGCTGACCGAAAGCTGCACGTGACCCGGGTTGAGATCGTGGAGCGGCGCGACGTTGTCCCACGCGATGAGCGAACGCGGCACCCGAGCGAGCAGCCCCGGCGCCAGGCGCGCCGCACCCAGCCGCCGCAGCAGGCCCGCAACGCCGATGTCGGCGGCGACGACGCGAATCGAGCCGGCGGTCTGCGCGATCTCCAAATCGTTGATGCGCACGATCTTATGGCCGTCGACGTCGACGATCTGCTTGTCGAACAGATCCTCGACCAGGTACAGCGTCTCGTCGTCCGGCGGGGCCGGGATCGCGGGGGGCTCGGAGAGGACGATCGTGCGGTCGGGGGTGATCTCCAGCAGCGTCGCGAGCGGCGCGAGCTTTCGGCCGTCGCGCGTCTTCACCGCGACCGAGTCGACGCGCGGGAACGTGTCCTCGGGGTGCCCGACGACGAAGTCGACGACCGTGCCGACCGGTTCGCGCTGCCCGCTGCGCTCGACCACGGCGGGACGGCCGACGAACTCGGAGATGAACCCGTCATGGAACGTGGCCGGCATGCGAATCACCTCCTCCGACGTCAAGTAGACGTAAGGTTTCCTGCGGCGCGCGCCTTCCGGTAGGAACGAAGCGGTCGTCGCTTTGAAGCGAGGAACCGATATGCGCTCGACAATCGCCGTGTCCCTGTTGGCCGCGGCGCTGGTATGCGGGTGTAGCGCGAATAGATCCGCCACCACGACCCCGTCCCCATCGCCGAGTCCGCCGGCCGACGTCGCGCCGCCGGTCGCCAATGCCCCTGTACCCGCACCGGGACATACCGGGCAGATCCCGCTCGACGGGACGCAGCGCGCCGAGGTCGAGCGGGTCGTCAAAGCGACCCGGCCGCGCGAACGCGCGAACCTACGCTACGCGATGGCGATGGGCGAGGACGGCCGCCGGCATCTCGTCGTCTATGACGACCCCGGCGACCGTGCCCACACGAAGAAGAAGTTTACCGAGTACGTCGTCTTCGCGGTGCTCAACGGGAAGAGCGGCGAGCACTACGATCCCGAGCAGAACGCGCTCGTGGCGCCGATCCCGCCGCCGCCCGAGCGCGAACACGGTTAGAGGCTAGAGGCCCGGTCCCCAGCTCGGCGTCGTCCCGCCGTTGACCGGGACCGCGGCGGACGCACCGCCGTTGTCGGTCAGCAGGATCGTCGCCGCCGACGACGCGCCGCCGCTGATCGTGGTGATGAACTCACCGGCCAGACTCGACGTCGCCGGCGCGCCGACGGTCACGCCGTTGCCGAACGTCGTCGCCGCGATCGTGTCGCCGAGACAATCGAACGCGGCGAGCTTCGCCGAGCCGTTCAGCGCGACGGCCGTGTCGTACGGCGCGAGCTGGATCTCGTTGATCGAGTACGGGATGATGAGGATGTCGGCGGGCCAGCTCCAGGTGAAGATGAGCAGCCAGCCGCGGCCTGCGGTCGTCGTGATCGACGGCGTCATCGCGAACTGCGCGGTCGTGCTTCCCGTAGCGAAGCCGCCCGTGAGCGACGCGATGAACGGATTCGTCGGCAGCGTGACGATCGGGCCCGTCTGCGTACCGAGATACTTCACGTCGAAGTTCACCGTGCCCAGGCGATGCAGCTGCGGCGCGCTCGTGGCGCCCGCGTCGCTGAGGAACTGCGTGAACGACGGCTGCGCTCCGCAGAAGTCGAGGACCGGCGGACCACCCAAACCGCCGCCGCCGCCGCCGCCGATGACGGCGGTCTGCGTGCTGCGCGCGTTCGAGTTCGGGCTCGAGACAAACGGATAGCT
>JAFAHG010000015.1 GCA_019237315.1 Actinomycetota bacterium | reverse complement strand
GTCGACGACCACGCCGCCGATCGTGTGCGTGATCGACGCGACGACGCGCACGCGGTCGCGGGCGACGCGCGCCTCTCCGGCGGCCTCGACCTGGCGCCCGACGTCGGGATCGGCGAGAGCCGTCTCGTCGAGGACGTAATACGCACGCGCTCCGGGCCGGCGTGCCGTCGCCTGGACGACGTTCGTCTCCGACCACGTGACGTCGTCGGCGCGGAAGAACTCGACGCCGTCCTCGTCGAGGATGCGCGCGCGGCGGGCATAGAGCTGCGACGCAGAGACGTACTCGTCTTCGGACCACGGACGGTCCGGCATGTTGCGCCCGTAGAACTGGTCCATCCCGGCGCCGAGGGAACCGCCGCGTGCGAGCCCCGCGCGCAGGCCGTCGCCCGTCGACCACGGGTTCGCGCGCAGGCGCAGGGGCGCCGCCGGGCGGATGTGCTCGGCGACGAGCTCCGGCGACGCCGCGAAGCCGCCGGTCGCGAGGATCGTCGGCTCGTCGCGCTCGAGCGGCGCAGGCGACCACTCGATCTCCCCCGCACGCGCGCACAGCGTCTCGGTGAGACCGCGCGTGTCGAAGCGCTTGCCGGTCGTCAGCGGGTTCGGCGTGTCCTCCCACACGACGGGCGCGCCGAGAGCCACGAGCCACGCGAGCGCATCGTCGAAGCGCTCCCACACGAGCCGCTGCAGCCGCTCGTCGCCGCCGGGGCACTCCCGGCGGAAGTCGTCCCACTCGCGGTGGCGCCAGACGACGCCGGACGAGAGCAGCATCGAGCCGCCCGCGCGGGTGCCCTTCTCGTAGACGACGGCGTCGAGCCCGAGCTCGCGCGCGCGGACGGCAGCGACGAGGCCGGCCATGCCGGCCCCGGCAATGATCACGTCAGCGAGAAGCTCGGCTTGTGCTCGACGTACTCGATGCGCACGCCGTCGGGGCCGCGCAGGAACGCCGCATAGGTGTTCGCGGCGTCGACGACCTGCTCGACCTCGATGCCGAGCTCCTCGGCGTAGGCGACGTGGTCGTCCGCGGAATCGACGAGCACCGCGACGTGATTCAAGAGCGGCCGCTCGGGCGTGCCGGGATCGCCCTGCACGAGCTCGACCCACGCGTCGCCGGCAAGCGCGCGCGTCCCGAGTCGCCGGAACCCGTAGCGCTCGTACTCGATCGCGGTCGCGACCGGGTCGGGCGTGCGCAGCGCGACGTGGTCGAGGTCGTAGTCGCCGGGGACCTCGAGGACGCGGATGCAGATGCCCTCCCCCGCGTCGATGTTCTCCTCACGCGGCCCGCGCAGCGCGACGTGGACGATGGCGCCCCGTTCGCGCGGCCCTTCCGCGTCGAAGAGCGTGAGCTTGAAGCCGCGCGCGTCGCCGCCGAGGAGCGTGAACGTGTCCTGCCGGTCGACCACGTGCCAGGGCAGGAGCGCGAGGATCGCCTCCGCGATGCCGTCGCGGTCCTCGACCCAGAACGCCACGTGGTCGATCCTCTTCGGATGCATGGCCGGGCTCGGTACCCGAATTCGCCGAAAACTACGCGATGGGCTCGTTCTGGACGTTGTGCTCGGTCGCGTACTCCTGCGCGAGCCGGTTCACGACGTCCATGCCCTCGTTGAAGGCGGCGTTGATCCGGACGAACGGCTCCCACTTCTCCGGCAGCGCGTCCTCCGGGAAGATCGCCTCGACCGGACACTCCGGCTCGCACGCCCCGCAGTCGATGCACTCCTCGGGGTCGATGACCAGCATCCGCTCACCGACGTGGATGCAGTCGACCGGACACACGTCGATGCACGACTGGTCCTTGATGTCGATGCACGGCTCGGCGATGACGTAGGTCACGGCGGCCTACTCTACCGACGCGAGCAGCCCGTCGATCAGTTCCCGCGTACGCTCGAAGAGCGCCGATTTCGCGACCACCTGGTCGAACCCGGCGGCGTGCGCGCGGCGCAGCCCGGCGGTGTCGGTGTGATTCGTGAAGCCGAGGATCGGCACGTCCGGGTAGGTGTCGGCGACGTCGTCCGCGTCGACGCGCGCGATGTCTGCGATCACAATGTCGGGCGGGTCGATTCCGTCGCTCGTCTCGAAGCGATGCTCCGGGAGCAACGCTTCGAGCTTCCCTCGCAGGAACAACTCGACCCCAACGAGCAGGATCGTGGCCATGCCAACGAACGACGATAGCACCGTCCTCGGCGATTACAAGCGCGGTTTGGCACTTGCCCGGGAGGGGGAGTGGTTCGCCGCGCACGAGGCGTTC
>JAFAHG010000260.1 GCA_019237315.1 Actinomycetota bacterium | reverse complement strand
GCGCGCGTGGACGGGCGAGAGGGCAGGCGCCCAGGAGCACAGCGGGGAGACGTCGCCGCCGCGGCCGTTCAGCTCGCGGTAGCCCAGCGCGTGCTCGGCCTGCATCAGCTTGTGGATCTGCGTCGTTCCCTCGTAGATGATCGGCGCGCGCGCGTTGCGGAAGTACCGCTCGATGCCCGTCTCGGCCGCGTAGCCGTACGAGCCGAACACCTGGATCGCGAGATGCGCCGCCTCGAACGCGGACTCGGTCGCATGCCACTTCGCGAGTGACGTCTCACGCGTCGAACGCAGACCCTCGTTCTTCATCCACGCCGCCTGCATCACGAGCAGCTTCGACGTCTCGTACCCGAGCACCATCGACGCGATCATGTCCTGCACGAACTGGTAGCGGCCGATCGGCTGACCGAACGTCTCGCGCTCACGTGCGTACTCGACCGAGCGCTCGAGACACGCGCGGACGACACCACACGCGCCTGCGGCGACCGTGAAGCGGCCGTGATCGAGCCCGTACATCGCGATCTCGAATCCCTGCCCCTCCTCGCCGACGAGATTCTCCGCGGGCACCTCGACGTTCTCGAAGAAGAGCTCGCCCGTCGACCCGGCCCAGACGCCGAGCTTGTGCTCCTCGTCGTGCGCGGTGAACCCACGCATCCCCTTCTCGAGCACGAAAGCGCTGATCCCCTTGTGTGCCGCCGACTGATCGGTCTTCGCGAACACGAGCGCGTGGTCCGCGACCGACGCGTACGAGATCCAGTTCTTCTGGCCGTTGAGGACGTAGACGTCGCCCTCGCGACGCGCAGACGTCCGCATCGACGCGACGTCGGACCCCGCACCGGGCTCGGTCAGGCCGAAGCATGCGAGCTTCTCGCCGCGCGCCTGCGGAACGAGCCACCGCTGCTTCTGCTCTTCCGTTCCGTACCGGAGAAGCGACAGCGAGTTCAGGCCGACGTGCACGGAAATGAGCGTCCGGAACGCAGCCTCACCACGCTCGACCTCCTCGCACGCGAGCGCCTCCGCGACGAAGTCGAGACCCGACCCGCCGTACTCGGAAGGAATCACGATCCCGAGCACGCCGAGCTCCGCGAGCCCGGCGACGAGGTCGAAGTCGAGCTTGTGCTCGATGTCGTTCTGCACCGCGACCGGAAGCACTCGCTCGTCGACGAACGTGCGCACCGTCTCCTGCGTCAGGCGCTGCTCGTCCGTGAGCGCGAAATCCACTAGAGCGCGGGGAGGCCGTCGATCGAGACCGTGTTCTTCTCGCGGACGTAGTCGCGCAACCCCTCGGCATCCTTGCTCGCCAGCCAGCGCTCGCGTTGCGGACGGGTCCCGACGAGCTCCATCAGCGGAACCCCGTAACCGCAGGAATCCGAGATGCGCTCGACGTGCACGCGGACGACGCCGCGCACGCCTCCGGCCGGGTCGCGGCGCTCGGCGAGCTCGCCGCGACCGTGCAGGCGCACGATCCGAGGCGGCCCCGAGAACGCGCAGAACATCACGCACACCCGCCCGTCGTCGCGGATGTGCGCAATCGTCTCCGCGCCGCTCCCGACGTGGTCGTCGTACTCGACCGTCCGCTCGTCGACGACCCGGAAGGAGTCGATCGGCCCCTTGGGCGAGACGTTCACGTGCCCGCCCTCCGACGGAGCCGTCCCGACGAAGAACAACGCCTGCGCGCCGATCCACTCGCGCAGCCGCTCGTCGATCGCGTCGTAGACCTTCCCCATGGACGAAGTCAAGCCTAGCGGCGGTACCATTTCGCGACCTTGGCCGCCACCGGGTCGACGACGGCTGGTCAGCTTCGCCGCCGCCGTGCGCGCACGCGCCTCGGCTCGCTTCGGCTCGTGCTCGGTCTCGCGATGACGTTCGTTGTCGTCGCCGCGGTCGGCTACGTGTTCGCGGGCTCCTCCGGGACGATTCCGCCCGGCACCACCATCGACGGCGTCGACGTCGGCGGCCTGAGCGTGGCTCACGCCCGTGACGTCCTCGCCGGACGGGCGCAGAGTCTCCAGCGCGTCCCGGTCGCGTTCACGGCTGCCGGCCAGACGTTCCGCCTCACGCCCTACCAGCTCGGGGTGACCGCAGGCTGGCGCGGCGCGGTCGCCGCCGCGGTCGACAGGGGCAGCGGCTTCGGCTTCGTCCGTGGCTACAAGCGGCTGCTCCTCCGCTTCCGGCCCCTGCACCTCTTTCCGTCCGCGCAGGCTTACGACGCGGCGGTCGCATACGAGGTCGGCGTCCTCGCCGGCAAGGTCGATCGGCCCGCGCGCGACGCCGCGCTCGCGCGTCACGGCCTGCGTATCGAGCTCGTTCACGGACAGGCCGGCACCGTCCTCGACCAGAGCGCAGCGAAGCGCGTGATCGTCCGCGCGCTCGCC
>JAFAHG010000003.1 GCA_019237315.1 Actinomycetota bacterium | reverse complement strand
GGTGGGATCACGATCGAGTTGCGCTTCATCCACTTTGGCGAGTACACGAGGTGCGTGACCGAGTGCACGGCGAGCGGCGTCGCGAAGTGCGGCGTCGACGTGGGGCCGAGTACCTTTCCGCTCGGACCATTGTAGAACGCGAAGGTCGTGCCGAAGGCCTGCTCCACCTTCGCCTGCGGCCCGACGACGCGCAGCACCGACTTCTGACGCCAGCCGACGACCTGCAGCCCTGCGCTCTTGAAGTACGCGATCGCCGCTTTCCAGTCGGCGTCGTTCGCGCCGAAGCGCGCGCCGATCTCGTCCGGCGTGAGGAAGTGGCGGTACAGGCCGTTCGACGGGTCGCCGACCGCGGCGGCGTATGCCTGCAAGCCGGGCGCGTCCCTGAGCGTCATCTGCACGTCGACCTTCATCGAGCCGACTTGTGCTGGCCCGATCCGACTCAGACCGTTCAGCGCGCGCGACATGTAGTTGAACGTCGTGCTGCTGGGCGAGAGAGTGTTCCCGCCCGATTGCGCGGGCGGCTGCGGGACGACAGCGGGCTTGCTCCCGCCGCCTCCGCCGCCACACGCGGCGAGGAGGCCCGCTGCTGCCGCCGCGGCGAGGATTCGTACGGTCTTCACTGCGCTTGCACCCCATGATTGAAGAGAGCGCGGCTGACCGTCGGCTTGTGCGCGCTGAGCTTCTCGCGGACGAACCGCTCGAACCGCACGCGAGCCAGCGCGACCGGCGCGAAAGCGCTGCGCGAGAGTGCCGACGAAGTCGCGCGCTTCGTCGACGACGTGACGGCGCCACCCGAGGTCGACGCCGACTGCAGCGTCAGCGTCTCGTTCATCGATGTGAGCTGAAGCGGTTGCGCGTTGCCGCTTGGGACGATCGCGATGCTGCCGGCCTGTCCCGTATAGTTGTAGAACGTCTGCACGTTGTCGGTGAGCTGGATGCACACTGGCCCGACGACCGGCGCGAGATACGTCGTCGTTGTCTCCGTCTCGGCGTTGCCGAGCGCCGGATCGACGCGCTGGATCGTCTGGATCACCTGGTTGCCGCTCGTACCGTACTTGGCAGGCACCGCGCACGCCGTCGGGAAGCTCTTGGAGCCGTTGTCGACATCGGTCTCGTTCGAGATCGCAGTCATCCCGGCCGGGAACCACGAAGGGACCGTCTCCGTAGCGTGGTTCGGCGCCTGCGTGACGGTGATCGAGATCGTCGGCGGCGAGCCGGTCGGCGCGGCGAGGGTGAACGTGAAGCCGTCGAGCTGCGAGTCGTCGAGCGTCGCGCTGAAGTTGGGGTTCACGGTGATCGTCTGCGAGGTACCGAACGCATCGTGGTCGGTCTCCGTGTACGAGCCGTTCGCGGCGACCGTACGCTGGCGGCCGAAGCGAGCCGGGTCTTTTTCGACATACGTCAGCGCTGCGGTGTTCGGGCCGAACGATCCGGTCGTCTCCGGCAGTACGTCGAGGATCCCGTTGCCGTTGCCGTACTGCGTGGTGTATTCGGCGCCGTTCGAGTCCTTCGCGTCGCTAGAGAGAATCGACAGCGTTCCGCTCGCGCCGCTCGCCGCGTACGTGTACGTGCTGGTCGTGTTGGTCGTGACGGTCTGCAGCGGGTAGGTGTCGGTCTCCGCCGAGGTGACGACGTTCTGGCCGCCGCCGGTCGTCGCGGTGAACGCCGCGCCGACAGTCGAGGTCAGCGCGACGGTCACAGTGCTCGTCTGCGGCTGCGTCGTGAGGTTCGCGCTCGTCAGCTGTGTCGTCGAGCTGAGCGTCCCCGTGTACGAGAACGTGTCGCCGCTGTAGCCGGGGCGCTGCGAGCTCACCGCGACGGCGAGCTTACCCTGCGGGCTCCCGCGGCCGGTGGTCGTCTCGGTCGCGACGACGTGTCCGGTTGCGTCGACCGTACCGGCGGTGAGCACGCCACTCGTCGTGCCGATCGTGCCGAGCGCAGCGTTGTCGAGCGCGAACGACGGCGCCGGATCGAGGTAGGGGAATCCGAACTGGCCGAGCTCGCTCACCGTGAACGTGCTCGTTCCGAACGCCGGGATCGCTCCCGGCGTCGCCTGCGTGACCGTCAGCGCGACGGTCCCCGGCCCGCTCGCCGCGTTGGCCTGCGGCACGGTGTAGAGGTCGTAGTACGTGTTCGAGGCGAGCGACGTCCGCGGATAGGCGACGTTCTCGTCTTCGGTCGCGGTCCCGTTCGACCACGTGACGGTGTCGACGTCGTTGAAGCTGGTGATCGAGTTCCCCGGGTTGGCGGGGTCCGGATACGTCCCGAGCCCGGCGAGGCGGAAGATCGAGCCGCTCGGCGCGTTCGGCGTCGCGATCGCGAACTGCACGGGCTTGAGCAGCGGGATGCCCCCGTCGTCGAGCGTAAACTGCACGACGCCGACTGCGCCGCTCGGGATGGAGCGCGTCCCGCGGTGTGCGCTCTGCAGCGTCTTCGCGACGCTGTTGGCGTAGATCGTCAGGGTGAACCGCGTCGCGGCGGCGGTCGCACCGGCGGGAACCGTCGCCGTCACCGTCTGGCCGGCGAGCGTCGTGCTCAGCGATCCGCCCCCGGTCGAGATCGATTGGCTCTGGGTCGCTGTCGTTGGGGGTCCACCCCCGCCGCCGGGCACCGAGGGGGTTGCGCCGCCGCCACCACCCCCACACCCGACGAGCGCCAAAACCGAGGGTAGACAGAACAAGATGACGCGTCGATACGTCAAGCGCGGTACCTCCGAGGAGAAGGGGAAACACCCGAGCGACAGCTTCGACAGTAGCCCTCCGTGATCTCTAGGAGGTCCAGATGAGAAAAGTCTTTGTCAGCTTTCCGTAAAGCCGACCGGAGGCCGCGCTGGGATGAACGGCGGCGCCGTTTGCGAACACAGACGCGTTCCGCATTCAGCCCAGAAGAGGTCCCGTTGAACCTTCGTCAGCTCGCGCTCGTGGGGCTCGCCGCCCTTGCACTTGGCGGTACTGCTGCCATGCAGGTCGGCCAGGCCGAATCGCTCGGCCAGGCGTCCCAGGTGACTCCGCCCCCACCACCCGCGCCGAACGGGAACGTCGCGACGCCGGGGACGCTGATCGGGACCCCGGTCCCGACCGCCGCACCAACCCTGGCGCCGAGCGCCGCTCCCTCGACGAGTCCCGCCCCAGCGGGGCGCCACGGCCGACGCAGCAGCGGCAACACACCGGCGCCGGAGGCGAGCCCCAGCGACACGCCGGAGCCGCCGCAGTTCTCGACCATGGACGGCGTCTGGGAGGTCCAGCTGCAGCCGATCGACGGGACGGGGAAGACGCACTACTCGCACCTGTACGTCACGCAGAAGGGCGACGAGCTGAACGGCACGTGGGTGCGCGGCACGAACGACAAGATGGCGTTCACCGGAACGTTCGACGGCCGGCTCTTCAAGCTGACGGTGACCGGCCCTAAGAACAACACTTTGACGCTGAGCGGCTACGCGGAGAACTTCTCCGACATGGTCGGCCTGCTGACGACCGCCGACCCGAAAGACAAGGGCACGCCGTTCACCGCCTCGCACCGCAAGAAAGAGAAGATCGCCGTCTGACGTGAGCGCCGCGGACGACCCGCGCGCGCTCGACGCGCGCATCCTCGCCGCGGTCGCCGCGTACAAACTCGACGACGA
>JAFAHG010000199.1 GCA_019237315.1 Actinomycetota bacterium | reverse complement strand
GTCGCCGCGACCGATTTCGGCACCCGGAACTGACGCTACGCTGCGGGTGCCTCGGCGCCCGTAGCTCAGCGGAAGAGCGGCGGCCTTCTAAGCCGTTGGTCGGGGGTTCGAATCCTCCCGGGCGCACTCGCCTTCGGCGCGAAATCTTCGATTTCGCGCCTGCTCTCCGACTACTCGAGGGCGCTTCGGTAAAAGGCCCGTACGTCTGCGGCGTACGCGGCGGGGTCGTGCCGGGCGCGGATGTACTCGACGGCCCGGGCAGCGCGGGGCGCAACCTGCTCTGGTTTCGAGGCGAGGGACTCGAAGATCGAAACGAGTTGGTCGGTGACCTCGGCGGAGACGCGCGCCGCGTGGGCCCGGTCGCGGGGTATGCACGATCCTTCCTCGTCGAGCGGAAGTTGCACAACCCACCCACGCTCCTCGGTGACCACCTCCCCTAATGCGCGTTGTTGCGTGGCGATCACGGGAGTGCCCGCTCCCATCATCTCGAGTACCGAATATCCGTAGGTGTCGTTGAACGTCGGAAGGACCCCAACGGTCGCCTTGGCCATGCGCTTCAGACACTGCTCGTTTGGAAGTGTCGCGTGCCACGTGATCGACCCCGGCAGGGAGTTGATGATCGCGCGAGCCTCGTCCACCTCGACTGGCGATGCATCCCACCAGGCGGGATAGCGCCCGGGATTCAACGTTGACACGATGTCGAGCGAGATGTTCTCGTGGCGTCGGCGAACGTACGTGAAGGCCCGTAGCAGCTCGGAACCGCCCTTTCGGAAGAAATCCGCACCGACGAAGACGAGACGAACGGTCTCGAGATCCCGAGCGCCCGAATCGCGGGGAATCACCCGCTGAGGCGGTGGGAGCACATGAGCCTTCGCGACAACGTCTTCTTGCTCGGGGTGGCCGTCGACCGCGCCCGCGAGGTTGCGCAGAGCCCAGTGGCTGAGACAGAGGATGCCCTTGCACTGATTTCGCGCGAGCAACGTCCAACCGTTGACGGGCCCGATGCGGCGGAAATGCGAGCCGCGCTCCGCCGTCGTCAGCCACGGGCGACGCGAGGTGCTACAGCCGCCGAATAGGTGGAAGACGTCTGCTCGCGAGAGTGGCGGGGGTGTATGGAGATTGTAGAACCACGGAACTCGATGAGTCAGGCGAAACTGGATGGAGTTCGCGAGCGCAAGAACGTCCAGCTCCCTGTGGACCACGGCCTCGCTTCCGTGGTCGACGAAGATCGTGCGTTCCGCGTTGTACGAGCGATGCGGTGAGCTGATTCGGATGGGTTCCACGCGCGTGATCCTACGGCTCGGGGTTTTCTGTTCGAAGGTGCGAGGAACGGCGACTCATCAACTGAAAAGGAGATTCTGGATGGCGGAGAAGAAGTTGGACGGCAAGCGGGTTGCAATCGTGGCGACGGACATGGTCGAGCAGGTCGAGCTCGTCGAGCCGCGCAAGGCGCTCGACGAGGCGGGCGCGACGACCGAGCTGATCTCGATTCGCCCGGGCGAGATCCAGGGTGCGAACCACCACGACAAGGCCGACAAGCACAAGGTCGACAAGCTGATCGAGGAGGTCGACGCGGGCGACTACGACGCGCTGATGCTCCCGGGAGGCGTCGCGAACCCCGACGAGCTACGCACGAACGAGAACGTGGTCCAGTTCGTGCGCGACTTCTTCGAAGCGGGGAAGCCGGTCGCCGCGATCTGCCACGGACCGTGGGTCCTCGTCGAGGCCGACGTCGTGAGCGGGCGCAAGGTCACGTCGTGGCCGTCGCTGCAGACCGACATCCGCAACGCGGGCGGCGAATGGGTCGACGAGGAAGTCGTCGTCGACAGCGGCCTCGTCACGAGCCGCAAGCCGGACGACATCCCCGCGTTCAACGAGAAGATGCTCGAGGAGTTCGCGGAAGGCATGCATTCCGAGCAGAAGGAGAAGGCGCAAACCGCTCGGTAACATGGTTCCGTCGCGGATACGTTCGCGACTTCTCGTGGTGCCGGTAGCTCAGTTGGTAGAGCCCCGGGTTGTGGTCCCGGTGGTCGTGGGTTCGAGTCCCATCCGGCACCCTCGATGAGTTCTGGAAGGGGCCGCGGTACGCTGCCCGGCGAGGCCCCGTAGCTCAGCGGATAGAGCGGCAGACTTCGAATCTGCGCGCGGAGGTTCGATTCCTCCCGGGGCCACTCGGGGCAAAAAACCGGGCGGCGCGAGACGCGTGTGCATCTCGCCCCGCCCAGATCGCTCGCCGTCCCTCCCCAGAGACTGCCGCGTAGGCCAGTGCGAACGAGACGACCGTAGCGGCCTCGTTTCGGAAAGCTCTGGGGACTGCCAGCGTTTCTTAAGCTCGCGCGAGCGGGCGTTCCGCCGGGTCCTGAACGGGCTCGGGCGCGAGCGGGAAGGTGACCGTGAAGGTCGCTCCCGAGCCGACCTGCGAGCTCACCTCGGCCGCGCCGCCGTGCGCCTCCGCCAGGGCCGCGACGATCGCGAGGCCGAGCCCCGAGCCGCCGCGGCCCGCGTCCGCGCGGTAGAAGCGCTCGAAGACGTGCGGCAGGCTCTCCGGGTCGATCCCGGGCCCGGAGTCGGACACGCTGAGGATCGCGTTCCCGTCGTGTGCGGCGAGCGCGACGTGCACCGCCGTCGTCGGCGCGGTGTGCACGCGTACGTTCGTGAGCAGGTTGTCGACGAGCTGGCGCAGGCGGCTCTCGTCGCCGGTCACCTGGACGGGTTGCGCTTCGACGAGGATCGGCCGCTCGGGCTCGAGCGCACGCGCGACCTCGACGGAATCCGCGACGACGCGGTCGAGCTCGACGAGCTCGCGCGCGAGCGGACGGCCCTCGTCCAGATGCGCGAGCAGGAAGAGGTCGTCGACGAGCGCGCTCATGCGCTCCGATGCGAGCTTGACGCCGTGCATCGCGCGCTCGAGGTCGTCCGGCCGGTCGGCTGCGCCGCGCTCGAAGAGCTCGGCATACGCGCGCACCGCCTGCACGGGGGTGCGCAGCTCGTGCGACGCGTCGGCGACGAAGCGGCGCAGCTTCAGCTCCGATTCCTCACGTGCCTGGAACGCACCTTCGATCTGGCCGAGCATCGTGTTCAGGAGCCGGGCGAGCTCTCCGATCTCCGTTCGCTCGTCGACGGACTCGATGCGCCGTGAGAGGTCACCCTGTGTGATCGCGCTCGCCGTGTCCGCGATGCGCGCGAGCGGCCGGAGTCCGAGCCGCACGAGCCACAGCCCGAACACGGCGAGTGCGATGAGCACGCCGCCGGTGACGAAGACCTCGATGAGCAGCAGCCGGTGCAGCGTTCCCTCGACGCCGGTCAGCGGCGTCGCGATGAGAAGGACGTAGTTCGGATGACCGTTCTCGATCGAGGAGCGGACGCGGTAGTGGCCGCCGCCGCGGACAGCGCCCACGGTGAAGTAGCCCGTGCCGCCGTTCGACCGGGACAGCGATAGCCGTGCGGGATAGGCCGGAGCGGGCGGGAACGACGTCTGCTGGTACTGCGGGAGGCAGCGCGCGCTGATCACGCTGTTGTCGAGGCGGCGCACCTGGACGCAGTCACCGGGGATGATCCCGCCCTCGTAGGTCGTGATCGTCGCGGGCGTCACGCCTTGCGTCTGTCCAACTGGGAGCGCCGTCGTCAGGCTGTGGAACGCGTCGTTCAGCGACGTGTCCACGCGGTCGATCAGGAACGAGTGCAACGACGTGTAGTTGACGACGTCGGCGGCGACGAGGCCGCCCGTCGCGAGCAGGATGAGCCCGAGCGTGAGGCGCGCGCGGAGCGTCACGAGGCCGTCCGGTCGTCGAGCATGTAGCCCATCTGCCGCACGGTGACGATGAGCGGCGGCCCGG
>JAFAHG010000107.1 GCA_019237315.1 Actinomycetota bacterium | reverse complement strand
AGCCGCGCGAGCTGCAACTCGACGATCTCGCCCAGCTGTTCGCGGTCGAGCGGCGAGAAGACGACGATCTCGTCGATCCGGTTCAGAAACTCCGGACGGAAGTGCTCGCGCATCGCCTCGGCGCTCCGGATGTTCGACGTCATGATCAGCACGGTGTTGCGGAAGTCGACCGTGCGCCCCTGGCCGTCGGTCAGCCGTCCGTCGTCGAGCACCTGGAGGAGCACGTCGAACACCTCGGCGTTCGCCTTCTCGATCTCGTCGAGCAGCACGACGGTGTACGGGCGGCGACGCACGGCTTCGGTCAGCTGGCCGCCCTCGTCGTAGCCGACGTAGCCCGGCGGCGCACCGATGAGCCGCGCGACCGTGTGGCGCTCCTGATACTCCGACATGTCGAGCCGCACCATCGCGTGCTCGTCGTCGAACATGAACTCGGCGAGCGCGCGGGCGAGCTCCGTCTTGCCGACACCCGTCGGCCCGACGAAGACGAACGAGCCGATCGGCCGGTTCGGATCCTGCAGCCCGGTGCGCGCGCGGCGCATCGCGTTCGCGACGGCCGACACCGCCTCGTCCTGCCCGATGACGCGCTGGTGCAGCCGCTCCTCCATGTGGATCAGCTTCTCCGTCTCGCCTTCGAGCAGACGGTCGACCGGAATGCCTGTCCACCGCGCAACGACGGCGGCGACGTCGTCCTCGTCGACCTCTTCCTTCACCATCGGGTTCTCCGGCGCGCGCCGGTCCTCAAGCTCGCGCTCGAGCTCGGGGATCTCGCCGTAGCGGATCTCCGCGACACGCTGCAGATTCCCCTCGCGCTCTGCGCGCTCCGCCTCGGATCGCAACTCGTCGATCCGGCGCGTCGCGTCCTTGATCTTCTCCAGCGCTTCCTTCTCCTTCGCCCAGCGCGCGGCGAGCGCGTCGCGTTCCTCCTTCGCCTCGGCGAGCGCACGCTCGACGGGTTCGCGCACCTCGGGCGACTCCTTCGCCATCGCGGCGAGCTCGATCTCGAGCTGCATCACGCGGCGGTTCGCCTCGTCGAGCTCGAGGGGCGAGGAGTCGATCTCGATCCGCAACCGCGACGCGGCCTCGTCGACGAGGTCGATCGCCTTGTCGGGCAGGAAGCGGTCCGCGATGTACCGGTGCGACAGCACCGCTGCGGCGACGAGCGCCGCATCGCGGATGCGGACGCCGTGGTGCGCCTCGTAGCGCTCCTTCAACCCGCGCAGGATCGCGATCGTGTCGGCGACCGACGGCTCGTCGACGAACACCGGCGCGAAGCGCCGTTCGAGCGCGGCGTCCTTCTCGATGTGCTTGCGGAACTCGTCGAGCGTCGTCGCACCGACACAGCGCAACTCACCGCGCGCGAGCATCGGCTTCAACAGGTTTGCCGCGTCGACCGCTCCTTCCGCCGCGCCGGCGCCCACGATCGTGTGCAGCTCGTCGATGAAGAGGATGACCCGACCCTCGCTCGAGCGGATCTCCGTGAGGACGGCTTTGAGCCGCTCCTCGAACTCGCCGCGGTACTTCGACCCGGCGAGCAGCGCACCGATGTCGAGCGACCAGACACGCCTGTCCTTCAGCCCCTCTGGGACGTCGCCCGCGACGATGCGCTGCGCGAGACCCTCGGCGATCGCCGTCTTCCCCACGCCGGGCTCGCCGATCAGCACCGGGTTGTTCTTCGTGCGGCGCGACAGGATCTGGATCACGCGGCGAATCTCCTCGTCGCGTCCGATCACCGGGTCGAGCTTTCCCTGCTCGGCGACCTCCGTGAGATCGCGTCCGAACTTCTCGAGCGCCTGGTAGCTCCCTTCCGGATCCTGCGACGTGACGCGCTGCCCGCCGCGCACCTTGCGGATCCACGCGAGGATCTCCTCGCGCGGCACCGGCTCGAGCGCGAGGAACAGATGCTCGGTCGAGACATAGTCGTCCTCGAGCTGCGCGCGCTCGCGGTCGGCGTCGTCGAGAACGCGGCTGAACGCGTTCGATGCGTGCGGCTGCAGGTTCTCGGCCCCCGACGCGGACGGGCGCGACGCGAGCTTCTGCTCCGCGTCCGCGCGCAGCCCCTGCCAGTCGGCGAAGAGGTCCTGGTCGAGCAGCGCAAGCAGCAGGTGCTCGGGGTAGATCTCGGGATTGCCACGCCGACGCCCGAGCTCCTGCGCTGCGGCGACGGCCTCCTGGCTCTTGATCGTCAGCTTGTTGAAGTCCATCAGTTGCTCCTCGGTGCCGGCGCCTGCGGCGGCCGGTAGAGGACGAGGTCGCGGCGGTACTGCCGGTGCACCTCGTCGATTGCCCTGCGCATTTCCTGCTCCATCCGGTCGATGCGCGAGCGCATCCGCTGCAGCTCGTCCTCGAGGTGCAGCACGCGCTCGACGCCGGCGAGGTTGAGTCCGATCTCCGACGTGAGCCGCTGAATGAGCTTCAGCCGCTCGATGTCGTGCTCCGAATAGAGGCGCGTGTTGCCGGCGGTGCGCTTCGGACGCACGAGACCCTTCGCCTCGTAGATGCGAAGCGTCTGCGGATGCATGCCGACGAGCTCTGCGGCGACGCTGATCATGTAGCGCGGGCGGTCGTCCATCAGAGGCCTCGCTTCCGCTTCTCACGCCGCGCGCCCAGCACCGCGACGACGACGCCGACGACGACGAAGACCGGCGCGAGGACGAGAAGCGCAGTCATCAGCTGAACAGCCTCTCGCGCGGGTTGGATTTCGACGCGTTGCGGAACCCCTCGAGCGCTTCGCGCTGCGCCTTGGTCAGCTTCTTCGGCACGTCGACGCGCACGCGCGCAAGCAGGTCTCCGCGGCCGTGCTCCTTGAGCTTCGGCGTCCCGCGGCCCTTCACGCGCAGCAGCTTCCCGTCGGCCGATCCCGCCGGAACCTTCAGCGAGACGCGCCCGTCCGGCGTCGGAATCTCGACCGTCGCGCCCATCGCCGCCTCGTCGAAGCTCACCGGCACGTCGAGCACGAGGTCGTCGCCGCGGCGCTCGTACAGCTTCGACGCCTCGACGCGCGTGACGACGTAGAGATCGCCTGCGGGCGCGCCGCCGTAACCGGCCTCGCCCTTGCCCTTCAGCTTGATGCGCGTCCCGTCCTTGACGCCGGCCGGGATCTTCACCGAGTAGCGCTTCGTGCGCCGCTCGCGACCGGAGCCGTGACACGTCGGGCACGGGGTCTCGACGATGCTTCCGCTGCCGTGGCACCGCGGGCACGGCTGCTGTAGCGCGAAGAGACCCTGCGACGACGCGACGACGCCCGAGCCGTTGCACTGCGGACACCGCGTCGGCGCCGTTCCCGGCGCAGCCCCCGTCCCGTGACAGGTGTGGCACGCGAGGTCGAGCGTGACGGGCACCGTCGTCTGCACGCCCTGCAGCGAGTCCTCGAACGAGATGCGCACCTCGACCTCGACGTCGTTCCCGCGCTGACCGCGCTGCTGCTGACCGCCGCGTCCGCCGCGCGCACCTCCGAACAACCCGCCGAAGATGTCGCCCAGGTCGAAGTCGCCGAGGTCGAAGTCGACGTTCGTCGGACCGGGCTCAGGCCGGCCGTTCGCGGAGCCGAACGTGTCGTACTGCTTGCGCTTCTCCGGGTCGGAGAGCACGTCGTACGCCGTCTGCACTTCCTTGAACCTCTCCTCGGCGGCGGCGTCACCCGGGTTCTTGTCCGGGTGGTACTGGCGCGCGAGCTTGCGGTAGGCCTTCTTGATCTCGTCCTGCGAGGCGTTCTTCGGCACGCCGAGCGACTCGTAGAGGGAGCTAGCCATCCGGCGTCCCAGAGCTGACGACGACGCGCGCCGGACGCACGACGCGGTCGCCGAGCTTGTAGCCCTTCTGCAGCACCTGGATCACGTCGCCCTCGGGCGCCTCGGACGGCTGCGCGAGCAGCGCCTCCTGCGTGTGCGGATCGAACGCGCCCGCGGTGTCGACCTCGACGAGGCCTTCCTTCGCAAGTGCGTCGGCCAGCGCGCGGTGTACCAACCGCACGCCGTCCTCGAGCGTCGCCTCCTCGTGCGCTGACGCAGCCTCGAGCGCGCGCTCGAGATCGTCGAGCACGGGCACGAGCGCCCGC
>JAFAHG010000153.1 GCA_019237315.1 Actinomycetota bacterium | reverse complement strand
TCGACCTCGAGGTCCGCCGCGGCGAGATCTTCGCGTTCCTCGGACCGAACGGCGCGGGCAAGACGACGACCGTCGAGATCCTCGAGGGCTTTCGCCGCCGCACGGCGGGCGAAGTGACGGTGCTCGGCGTCGACCCGGAGCATGCGGGCGGAGCGTGGCGGAACCGCGTCGGCACGGTCCTGCAGGAATCGGAAGCCGAGCCCGGGCTGACCGTGCGCGAATGCCTGGAGCTCTACGCGGGCTACTACGACGCGCCGCGCGACATCGACGAGACGATCGCGCTCGTCGGCCTCGAGGAGAAGGCGGAGACCGCGGGCCCGCTCCTTTCGGGCGGACAACGGCGCCGGCTCGACGTCGCGCTCGCGCTGATCGGCGACCCCGAGCTCGTCTTCCTCGACGAACCGACGACGGGCTTCGACCCGAGCGCGCGCCGGACCGCGTGGAGCGTGATCGCGGGGCTGCGCGATCTCGGCAAGACCGTGTTCCTGACCACGCACTACATGGACGAGGCGGAGAACCTCGCGGACCGCATCGCGGTGATCGCGGCGGGCCGCATCGTCGCCGAGGGGACACCCCAGACGCTCGGCGGACGTGAGCGTCTCGCCGCGACGATCTCGTTCAGCCTTCCCGACGGCGTCGCGCGCGACCAGCTGCCGGCGGACCTGCCGCTCGAGGGCGACGGGCGGATCGTGCTGCGCAGCGCGCGTCCGCTGCAGGACGTTCGCGTGCTCGCCGACTGGGCCGCGGCACGCGGAGTCGACCTGCCGGATCTCGACGTACGCCGTCCGTCGCTCGAGGACGTGTACCTGCAGCTCACGGAGCGCGCGTGATCCTCCTGGCTCGCCACCTCCGTGCGCGACGGGGCGGGCGCAATACGCCGCACCACCGGGGAACGTTGCTCCTCGTCGCCCACCAGGCGCGCTACGACCTGCTCGCGTTCGCGCGCAACCGGCAGTCGCGGTTCTTCACGGTCGTGCTGCCGGTCCTCTTCCTCATCATCTTCGTCAGCGTCTTCGGCAACCACCGCATCGGCCAGACGGGCGTGAAGGCATCGACCTACTACGTCCCCGGGATCTCGGCGCTCGCGGTCATCGCCGGGTCGTTCGTGAACCTCGTCATCTCCGTGACCGCGCAGCGCGAGTCGGGTGTCCTCAAGCGCCGGCGCTCGACGCCGGTCCCCGCGTGGGTGCTGATCGCGGGACGCGCGCTGACCGCGATCGTCGTCGCGCTCGGCGTGATGACCGTCGTCCTCCTGCTCGGACGGTTCGCCTACGGCGTCAAGCTGCCTGTGAGCACGCTGCCGGGGGTCGTCCTGACGGCGGTCGTCGGCGCGGTCACGTTCTGCTGCCTCGGCTACGCGCTGACGACGGTGATCCAGTCGGCGGACGCAGCGCAGCCGATGGTGCAGGCGATCATGCTGCCGCTGTACTTCATCTCGGGTGTCTTCATCCCGAACGTGAACCTGCCGAGCTGGCTGCGCCACGTCGCGGAGGTGTTCCCGGTGCAGCACCTCGCGGACGGCCTGCACCACGCGTTCGACCCCTTCGCGCACGGCTCCGGGATCGTGTGGAGCGACATCGGCGTACTGGTGCTCTGGGGCGTCGCCGGGCTCGGCGTGGCGCTCACGCGCTTCAGGTGGACGCCCGCCGTGGCGAGCGGCTAGGCGGTCTCCGGCACCGGTGCGGCGGCCGCCACGGGGCCGGGGACGCGCCATGCGACGAGCGCGGCGATGCCGAGCGCGGCGGCCGACGCGGCGAAGGCGCCCGTGAAGCCGCTGTCGCTCGGGAAGCCGTCGCTCGCCATGCTGGCCGTCAGGATTCCCGCGGAAACCTGGCTCCCGATCGCGCCGCCGATCGTGCGGACGATCGTGTTCATGCCGGTTGCGACGCCCGTCTGGTGCGAGGGGACCGCCTCCACGATCAGGTTCGCCATCGACGCGAATGCGAAGCCGATGCCCACGCCCATGCCGAGCATGCCGACGTAGATCTCCCAGCTCGACGCGTGCGCGACGGTGATCAGCAGGAACGACGCGCACGACGTGACGGCACCGAGGAACAGCGGCACCTTCGAGCCGACGGTACTCGAGAGCCGCCCGGCAATGGGTCCGGAGAACAGCATGCCGAGGGTCGCCGGGACCATGAAGAGACCCGCACCGGTCACCGACGCGCCGAAGCCGAAGCCGGTCGACTTCGGAAGCTCGACGAACTCCGGCACGAAGACGAACGACGAGTACATCCCGAACCCGAGGACGAGCGCCGCTAGGTTCGTCGTCCACACGGGACGCAGGCGCATCATCCGCATGTCGACGAGCGGTGCCGCACTGCGCGACTCGGCGGCCACCCAGGCTGCGAGCAGGACGAGTGCGAGAGCGGTCAGGCCGAGGGTGCGCACCGAGAGCCATCCCCACGTCGGGCCTTCGCTGACCGCGACGAGCAGCGCGACGAGCCAGCCGCTCAGGAGCACGGCCGGCACGGGGTCGATGCGTCCGGCCGTCCGCACCGGCGACTCGGGAACGAAGAACACGATGCCCGCCGTCGCGATCACGACGCCGATGAGCGGCAGCCAGAAGAGCCAGTGGAAGTCGAGCGCCTGCACGATCGGCCCCGCGAGCACGATGCCGAGCCCGCCGCCGATGCCGAGCACGGCGGAGATCAGCGCGATGCCGTGCGGCACGCGCTCGCGCGGGAACTCGTCGCGGATGATTCCGAACGCGAGCGGGAAGATCGCGCCGCCGGAGCCCTGGATGAGGCGGGCGACGATCATCAGACCGATCGACGTCGAGAGCGCGGCGATCAGCGAGCCGACGGCGAGGATCACCATCACCCACACGAGCGTGCGCTTCTTGCCGAACATGTCGCCGAGGCGGCCCGCGATCGGCGTCACGACCGACGCGCTCAGCAGGTACGCGGTGAAGATCCACGCGGCGCCCGACGCGGTCGTATGCAGGTCGTGCTGGATCGTCGGCAGCGCGGGCGCGACGAGCGACTGCAGCAGCGCGTATGCGACCGCCGCGACGGCGAGGAGCACGAACGTGACGTTGTAGTGCTGTCTGTGTTCCGTGTCGCTCATGCCGGCGCCGCGGCCTCCTTCAGCGAGGTCCGCAGCGGGACCTCCTTCAGGAGCCAGGAGAGCACGAAGGGTAGCGCCGCCATCAGCGCGCCCACGATGAACGTCCCGTGCAGGGCATTCGCGAAAGCGCGCAGGAACTCGGCGTGCACGTGCGGCGGCAGGTGGTTCGCCTGCGCGGGGTTCAGGTGCACGCCGCTACCGAGCTTCGCCAGCACGTCGCGAGGCAGCTCGTGCAGCTGCGTTGCGAGCCGCCCGGCGAAGATCGTGCCGAAGATCGCAACGCCGAACGACCCGCCGACCGACCGGAAGAACGTCGCCATCGAGGTCGCGACGCCGATGTCCTGCGGACGCGCATCGTTCTGCACGACGAGGACGAGCACCTGCATGACGAGCCCGATGCCGATGCCGACGACAAGCATGTAGAGGGACGCGAGCCAGGGTGCCGTCCCGACGCGCAGCAGCGAAAGCAGGTACATGCCGGCGATCAGCGTCGCGGTTCCCACGATCGGGAACACCTTGTAGCGACCCATGTTGCTGATCGCGCGCCCGGAGAGGATCGCCGCGCTGAGCAGGCCTGCCATGAGCGGCAGCATCCGCAGCCCCGAGCTCGTCGGGCTCGCGCCGTAGACGATCTGCAGGTAGAGCGGCACGAAGATGATCGCGCCGAACATCGCCATCCCGATCGAGAAGCCCATCGCGTTCGCGACGTTGAACACGCTCGAACGGAAGAGGCCGAGCGGCAGGATCGGCTCCGACGCGCCGCGCCATTCCCAGATCACGAAGAGCGCGAGTGCGACCACACCGCCGACGCCGAGCCCGACGATCGTCGGCGACGACCACGCGTACTCGTTTCCACCCCATGTCGTGAAGAGGGTCAGCGCGCTGACGCCGACGCTGAGCACGATCGCGCCGAGCACGTCGACGCGGTGGTTGATCACCGGTGTGTGCAGGTGCAGCCGTGTGACGACGATGAGGATCGCGAGCGCGCCGATCGGCATGTTCACGTAGAAGACCCAGCGCCACGAGAGGTTGTCGACGAGGAAGCCGCCGAGCAGAGGCCCGGCGACCGACGCGACGGCGAACACGGAGCCGATGAGCCCCATGTAGCGGCCGCGTTCGCGCGGCGGGACGATGTCGGCGATGATCGCCTGCGCGCCGACCATCAGGCCGCCTGCGCCGATCCCCTGTAGCGCGCGGAAGCCGATCAGCTCGCTCATCGACTGCGAGAGGCCCGCGAGCATCGAGCCGATCAGGAACACGATGATCGCTCCGAGAAACACCGGCTTGCGGCCGAGCATGTCGCCGAGCTTCCCGTAGAGCGGCGTCGAGATCGTGGACGCGAGCAGGTACGACGTCACGACCCAGGACAAGTGGTTGAGCCCACCGAGGTCGCCGACGATCGTCGGGAGTGCCGTCGACACGATCGTCTGGTCGAGCGCGGCGAGGAACATGCCGAGCATCAGCGCGGCGAAGACGGTACGCAGCGCGCGGCCCTCGAGGCGCTCGTCGTTCACGTGCGCACCCGCAGGCCGTCGAAGAGCAGCTCGTTCACGCGCGGGCCGGCGGCGAAGACCGCCGCGAGGTCCTCGACCGCGAAGTCGGGCCGCAGCGCCCCCTGCGCCTGCGCGCGCGCGATGAGCTGCGCGAGCAGTGGACGCAGGCGCGCGCGACTCGCCCCCAGACGCCGTTTGCCGCGCTCACCCGTGAAGAGCTCCTTGAGCCCGCGGTTCGCGGCCTGCATCGCGATGGCCTCCTGGACGAAGCGTGTGAACCCCGCCCAGGCGTCTTCTGCTGCGACGGCGGACTTCGCGAGCGCGACGAAGTCCGCGAACGCGTCGTCGAGGACGGCGTCGATCAGCTCGTCCTTCGTCGGGAAGTGCCGGTAGAGCGTTCCCATACCGACGCCTGCGTGCTGGGTGATCTCCTCGACGGAGACGTCGACGCCGCGCGCGGCGAAGAGCTCGCGGGCGCTCGCGACGATCAGGTCGTGGTTGCGCTGCGCGTCGCTGCGCAGCACCTTGGCGCCGGGGGGCATCGCGGGAGTATGCCAGAGAAACGGAGCGACCGCTCCGTTTTGTAGGGTTGGTCCATGGCCGCGCCCTGGCCGCCGCTCCCGTTCGAGACGTGGCAACCCACGTGCGACACGCTGCACGCGCACACGCAGGTGCTCGGGAAGATCGCGGCCGCGCTGGCACCGCCGGAGCCGGAGTTCCAGCATCTGCCCTTGCGCGTCACGGCGCGCGGCCTCGAGACACCGCAGCTTCCGGCGCCGGACGGCTCCGGCTCCTTCGGTGTCGCTCTCGACCTGCATGCACACGAGGCCGTTGTCGAGAACGTCGACGGCCGCCTCCGGCGTGTGCCGCTGACTCCGAACCGCGCCGTCGCGGACGTGACGCACGACGTGCTCGACGCGGTGAGCGCTGTCGCCGGACGAGTCGAGATCACCTTCAAACCGCAGGAGACCGCGTGGTCGACGCCCCTCGACGAAGACCGCGAGCACGCGTCGTACGACGAGGCCCAGGTCGCGGACTACTTCGCCGCGGTGAGCCGCGCCGCATCGGTGCTGGCGGCGTTCCGCGCGCCGTACCGCGGGCGCTCGACGCAGGTCAACGCGTGGTGGGGCTCGTTCGACGTCGCCGTCAGCCTCTTCTCCGGTCGCGGCGCCGATCCACCGTCGCAGGACTTCATCATGCGGAACGCGATGGACGCACAGGAGATCGCCGTCGGCTGGTGGCCGGGCGACGCGCGCTATCCGCAGCCGGCGTTCTACGCGTATGCGTATCCGGCGGTCGACGAGCTGCGCAGCAGGTCGTTGTCACCCGCGTACTGGAACGACGAGCTCGGCGAGTACGTCCTCGACTGGGAGGTCGTGTGCGCATCCGACGACCCCTTCGCGACTGCGCTCGCCTTCGCACGCGGGTTCTCAGAGCACGCATGCACGGTGTGCAGCTGGGATCCCGTGCTCGCGAAGACGATCGCCGGCGAGCCGCCGCCCGTCGCGTGAAATGCGAAGCCCCCTTGCGGGGGCTTCGTGTAGCAGGCCTGTAAGCCGGATTCTGTCGAGGGTGACCATCCCTCTTGGCAGCTACCCGGGCCCTGGGCGGGCAGCCTCGTGGCGGGCCCTGTTCGCCTTGCACCGGACGGGGTTTGGAAAGCCGCCGCGTCGCCGCGACGCTGGTGGGCTCTTACCCCACCCTTTCACCCTTACCACCTCGTGTCTCCGGAGATACGCGGGTGGCGGTCTCCTTTCTGTGCCACTTTCCGTCGGCTTTCGCCGCCTCGCTTGCGCGAGCGTCCTGCCCTGCGGTGTCCGGACTTTCCTCGGCGCCTCGCGGCGTCGCGGTCACCCGGCCTGCAGGGAAATTCTAGCCCGTGACGCGCAGGGCGGCCGTGGACGCCGCCCGGGAGACGCCGGCGAACGCGGTGACGGCCAGCTTCGCGACACCGAGTGGCGCGCTCGGCTTGATGCGGACGCCGAGCGTGAACGGGAAGCCACCGTAGCTCCCGTCGTCCACGACCTCCGAGGTGCACACGCGGGCGCCGACGTTCACGGGTGGCGCGACGCACACGCCGAACTTCCCGCTCAGACCCGGTCCCGTGTGGACGATCACGCGCACCGCAACCGTGCGGCCGCGGGCGGCAGAGCGCGGGGCGACGGTCGTGATGCCGACCGCGGACGGACCGGCGACCGTCCCCGTCGCATCCGTTCGCAGCGCGCCGGTGCCGCCGGCGTTCGTCGCGAGGACGCGGCAGTAGATCGAGCTGCCTGCGTCCGATGCACGCAACAGGTACGTCGGCTTCGCGCTCTGCTGCAGGACGTCGTCGGTCGTCGCATTCACGAACTGGTACGCGAGCGTCGGCTGTCCGTCCCAGCCGCTCGACGCGCACGTGAGTGTGTTGCCGACGGAGAGCGTGCCGTTCCACGTCACGTCGACCGTCGCGCCGCCGCTGTCGCGCGGAGCTGTCGGCGCTGCGTCGTTTCCCTGGATGAACTTCAGGATCTCCGGCGCGCCCACGTACGTGTACACACCCGCCGATCCCGTGTCGCAGCCGGGACGTCCGGCGCTCGTGATCCCGATCAGCGTCGGCGTACCCGTCGTCGTGACGAGACCCGCACCGCTGTCGCCCGTGCACACCGCGCTCGTCGGGCTCTCGACGCAGAACGCGACAGCGTCGGCATCCGGGATGACCGTGTTCGAGAAGCCCCCGCACGTCTCCGGGTCGTCGGTCGTGCCCGTGTACCAGTAGAGCGCGCCGTTCGGCGCCGAGGTCACGTTCTGGCGGCCGAAGCCTGCGAGCGCGACCGCGGTGTGCGGCTGGTAGACGCCGCTCGCGGGGAGTGCGACAGCCTGCACGTCCGGTCCGCTCAAGTCCAGCGGCGCCGACAGCGCAAGGACGGCGACGTCGTCGGCCGCGGTCGAGGTCGACCACGAGTACTGCGAAGGCACGCGGAGCGAGGACACGCCGCGGTCCTGCTCGGCATCTCCGTCGGTGGCGCTCGCGAAGTTCGAGATGCCTGCGCGGATCGAGAGCGACGTGATCGACGCACGGTTGCCGGACTGGTCGAACACGCAGTGCGCAGCGGTGACCACGTGGAGCGCGTCGAGCACCGAGCCCGTGCACTGCAGGAAGCCGCCCGAGATCGTCTGGCGCACGAAGACCGTCCACGGCGCGGAACGGATCGGGATCGCCGTCCCGCCGACGACGGCGTGCGCCGCTGGGACCGGGGACGCCGCGACGACCGCGACCAGAACGAGCAACCGCCGCAACCTCACCACCTGCGGCCCAGGGTAACCGCGTCAGCCGGTGAGCGCGACCTCGCGCTCGATCGCCTCGGCGTCGCCGGCCTGCGTGCCGCACTCGGGGCAGAAGACGACGCCGGCGCGCGCGTGCATGACGAACTCGCCGCAGACGAGGCATTCGAGCGACACCCCGCGCAGAAGCGCGGTGAGCTCCTGCTCGAGGGACCGTGCGAAGGGGCGCACGTCGCTCACAGCTCCCGGAACACCCCCACGACGCGGCCGAGGATCTGCACGTGCTTCGCGTAGATCGGCTCGAGCGATGCGTTCTCGGGCTGCAGCCGGACGCGGCCGTTCTCGCGATAGAAGGTCTTGACCGTCGCCTCGTCGGCCGACTCGTCGTCACCCGCGAGCGCGACGACGATCTCGCCGTTCCGCGCGTCCTGCGCACGGCGGATGATGACGAGGTCCCCGTCGAGGATGCCCGCGTCGATCATCGACTCACCCTTCACGCGGAGCAGGAAGTCGCCCTTCGCGCGCGCGGGCATCGGGACGTACTCCTGGACGTTCTCGTCCGCGAGGAGCGGCGACCCGGCGGCAATCTCGCCGACGAGCGGCAGGCTGACAACGTCACCCACCGGCAGCGGGTCGCTCCGCTCGCGGCCGATGAGCTCGAGCGCGCGCGGCTTCGTCGGGTCGCGCCGAAGCAGGCCGGCGCGCTCCAGGTTCGCGAGGTGCGCGTGCACGGTCGAGGGCGACGCGAGGCCGACCTGCTCGCCGATCTCGCGGACGGTCGGCGGATAGCCGTGACGGTCCACGTACTCGACGAGGAAGTTCCAGATCTCCTGCTGCCGCTCGGTGAGCATCGCGCCTCCGGGGGTGGTGTCGAACGTGTGTTCGCCACCAGACTAGAGACTCCTCCGGACGACGTCAAACGCCGGGAGAGCACTCGCGTGCTCTCCCGGAGAAGTGCGCTGGAGAGGACTTGAACCTCCACGCCCCAAAGGGCACAAGGCCCTCAACCTTGCGCGTCTACCAATTCCGCCACCAGCGCGTGAGGAAGGCTCAGTGTATCGGCGCGAGCTCGCGTTCCAAGGTCGAGCGCTCGCTTTCCAGCCACGGCGGCAGGGACAGGAGCTCTCCGAGCGAGTCGGCCGGCTCGTCGACCAGGAACCCCGGCCCGTCCGTCGCGATCTCGAAGAGGATCCCGTCGGGCAAGCGGAAGTAGATCGAGCGGAAGTAGGTGCGGTCCTGCACCGGCGTCGGGCGCAGCCCGACCTCCGCGAGGCGCTGCAGCCAGACGGCCTGTTCCGCGTCGTTCGCGGCACGCCACGCGACGTGGTGCGTGGTGCCGGGGCCGATCAGCGCGGTCTCGTCGCTCGGCTCGCCGAACCGAAGTGGAGCGTCCGCGTCGACGAGCCCTGCGTAGAGCGGCGGGTTGCCGATCGCAGTCACCTCGAGCACCGCGGGCGTCTCGCCGGGAACGAGGCGCAGCCGCAACCCGTCCGGGTCCTCGCCTTCGCACTCGAACGTGACGCTCGGCGTCCGCAGAGTGACCGACTCGAGCGTCCCGCGGCCGAGCCGCCCCGGCTCCGCGCGCGGCCACTCGAAGAACGTCATCAGCGTCCCGGGCGAGCCGACCTCGTCGCCAAAGTAGAGGTGGTAGCTGTGCGGGTCGTCGAAGTTGACGGTCTTCTTGACGAGCGAGAAGCCGAGACCGTCGCGGTAGAACTCGACAGTCCGCTGCGCGTCGGAACAGACGCACGTCACGTGATGCAGCCCCGCGAGCACGCGGGGAGGCTACTACTGGAGCAGCCGGTAGAGCGCGACCGTGTTCGCGAAGAACAGGATCCCGATCACGACGGTGAGCCGCGTCAGGTTGCGCTCGACGATGTGCGTCCCGCCCTGCGAGGTCGGCGTGAAGCCCATGCCGCCGAGACCCGCGTCGCGACCCGAGTGCATGAGGATCAGCGAGACGAGTGCCGCGGAGAGCAGCACCTGCACGACTGCGAGGGCCGGGATCACGAGCTCAGGGTAGCCGTGTCGAGGATCGCCCGGACGAGGTCCTCGGCGATCTGGTCCTTCGTGAAATAGCCGTCCGCGCCCGCCTCGCGCGCCCGGTCGACGTCCGAGGTCGCGGCCGAGCCGGTCAGGACGAGGATACGCGTCGAGCCGTTGACGGCGCGGATGCGGCGGGTCGCGTCGAAGCCGTCGCCGCGCGGCATGCTCAGGTCCATGAGGACGACGTCCGGCTGCAGGCTGCCGGCGAGCTGCACGGCCTCCTCGCCGTCGGCGGCGCGGCCGATCACGCTGATCCGCCCGTCGAGCGAGAGGATGGCCTCGAGTGCCTCGGCGAAGAGCAGATGGTCGTCGGCGATCAGGACGCGAACCACGGTCGCTTCGTAAGGTATCGCGCTGTGGACGAGCAAGCGGCCCGGGAGCGCATCCAGAAGCTGATCGTGACGGGCGACAACCGGCTCAAGCAGGGGGTCGCGCCGGAGAAGGTGCGCGAGACCTACGAGGAGGCGCTCGCGCTTGCGCGCGAAGCCGGCCTCGAGGAGCGCATCCGGCCGCTCGTCGAGCTCAGGCTCGCCGACCTCGCGCGGCTCGCTCCAGGATCTCCTCCACCCGTGCCGCCTGCAGCCTGACGTCGTGGGCGCTCGCAGCCGCCCGGGCGAGCTCGTTCGGCGACGGTAGCCGGGTGGCTGCGTCGAGGGCGCGTGCGAGCTCCGCGTCGTCGAGCGGGTCGACGAGGAGGCCCGCTCCCGGAGGGACGAACTCGGGCGGGCCGCCGATGCGCGTGGCGACGACCGTGCGCCCGCTGGCCATCGCTTCGAGGATCGACTGGCCGAACGGCTCGACGAGCGAGGGTGCGCAGACGACGTCGGCGGCGGCGAGGTAGTGCGCGACGTCGTCGTGCGGAACGCGGCCGGTGACGGTGACGCCGGCGCGCCCTTCGAGCTCGCTGCGCAGCGGACCGTCGCCGACGAATGCGAGGCTGCCGCGGCCGAGCTGCGCGAACGCGTTCGCGAGGCGGACGACGTTCTTTCGCTCCGTCAGGCTGCCGACGCAGACGAAGCGCGGGCCGTCGCCGTTCGGAGTCGCGGGTTGCGGCGCGAAGCGCTCGAGGTCGACGCCGCTGTCGACGACCTCGGTCTTGCCGCGCGCCTCGGGGATCTTCGTCTCGAGCTCGCGGCGCAGGTACTGCGACACCGCGACGACGGTGTGCGCGCGCTCGACGACGCGGCGCGTGAGCGTGGCGACGCCGGGCAGCGCGCCGACGTTGCGCACGTCGCGGCCGTGAGCGGTGACGACGAGCGGCGCGTCGACCGTCGCAGCGAGCGAGCCGGACGGTACGAGGAAGTGCGCGTAGACGACGTCGGGCCGCGCGGCCGCGCGTACGCGCCGGCGCAGCTCGAGGTAGCGAACCTTTCCGCCCCCGCGGCGGTCGAGCACCGCGAGCTCGATCTCGTGGCCGCGCGCGCGCAGCGCGCGCTCCATCTGCGCGACGAAGACGCCGAGATCGGGGTCGGCGGGCCCCGGGTACATCTGCGAGACGAGGAGGATCCGCATCGCCGGACCGTACCTTTGGGCCATGTCCGGGGTCTGACCCCGGA
>JAFAHG010000120.1 GCA_019237315.1 Actinomycetota bacterium | reverse complement strand
AAGCGCGCAATCGGCGAGATCCGCGACGACGAGCTGCGCGAGCTCCGCTCGCGCGTGCGCCCGGGTCGCACCGCCCTGCGCTACTTCGACCAGCTCGAATGGGATGCCTGAGCCGTCCCTTTCGGACATGGCCGGGGTCTGACCCCGGACATGTCCCTTCGGGTCACGCACTGCCCGGTCAACGTCGCCGGCATTCCGTGGGAGAACGTGCAGGCGCTGCGGCGCAAGGGGGTCGACGCACGGCTCGTCGTCTTCGAGCGCGGCCGGCTGCACCCGGAGGCGGACTGGTCGCTCGACCGGCACGGCGGCTTCGCGCGCAAGCAGCTCACGCAGGGGCAGGCGCTCGCGCGACTCCTGCCGCGCACCGACGTCTTCCACTTCTACTTCGGACTGACGCTCGTGCCGAAGTCGGTCCAGTTCCCGATCCTCCGCGCGTTGCGCAAGAAGAGCGTGTTCCACTTCCTCGGCTCCGACATCCGCGGCAAGTCCCGCACTGAGCTCGCGTACGGCGAGCGCGCAGACGCGCAGATCGTCGGCTCCTACGACGCGACGCAGTGGGTCCCGGATGCGATCGTCGTCCCGCCCGGCCTCGACCTCCGTCCGTTCACCCCGGTGCCGCCGTCGGACAACCCCCGGCCGCTCGTCGTGCATGCGCCGTCGAACCGTGCTAAGAAGGGAACCGACCGCGTGATCGAGGTCTGCGCGCAGCTCCCCGTCGACCTCGATCTCGTCGAGGGCGTCCCCCACGACGAGGCGCGCGCACGGTACGCACGAGCAGACATCGTCGTCGACCAGCTCGAGGTCGGCTGGCACGGAGTCTTCGCGCTCGAGGCGATGGCGCTCGGCAAGCCGGTCGTCGCGCACGTGAAGCCCGACGTCGTCGAGCAAAGCGCGCAGGCCTTCGGAGTCCGGCTGCCGATCGTCCCCGCGACGCGGGACACGCTGGCCGACGCGCTCAGGCCGCTCATCGCCGACCCCGCGCTCCGCCGCGAGCTAGGCGCGCGGGGCCGTGCCTACGTCGAGCAGGTGCACGACATCGACCGCGTCGCCGACCGCCTGATCGCCGTCTACGCTGGTTTGTAGTGCCTCTCGCCCACGAGCTGAAGCGCCTCGCGCGCCACTCGGCGATCTACGGCATCGGCGGGATCGTCTCGCGCGTCCTCGCCGTCATCCTGCTTCCGCTCTACACGCACTACCTGCCCCCGAACGCGTACGGCCGGGTCGAGATCGTGACCGCCGCGACCGCGGTTCTCTCGATCCTGCTCCAGCTCGGGATCTCGAACGCGTTCTTCCGGTTCTACTTCGACGCGAAGGAACCGGCCGAGAAGCTGACCGTCGTCCGGACGAGCTTCTGGTTCACGATGGCGATGTCGACGCTCGGGCTCGTGGTCGGCGTCGTGTTCGCGAACCCCGTCGGTCATGCGTTGCAGCTCGGTCACGATCCGCAGCTGGTGCGCGCCGGTGCGGTCGGACTCTGGGCGCAGACGAACTACCAGCAGCTGACGGCGCTCTTCCGCGTGGAGGAGCGCTCCGTCGCGTTCGCGATCGCGAGCGTCGTCAACGTGCTCATCACGGTCGTCGCGATGGTCGTCGCGGTCGTCGTCTTCCACTGGGGCGCGGTCGGGCTCGTCGTCGGGAACTTCATCGGCACGCTCGCCGTCTACTTCGCGCTGCTCGCGTACCGGCGCGAGCAGCTCGGCCTGCAGTTCGACCGGACGCTCTTCCGGCACATGCAGCGCTTCGGCTTGCCGCTTGTTCCCGCGGCGCTCGCGCTGTGGGCGATCAATTTCGTCGACCGGCTCTTCGTCGCGCACTACAACGGACGCGGCGAGGTCGGCGTCTACTCAGCCGCGATCAAGGTCGCGTCGGTGATCACCTTCGTGATGTTCGCGTTCCGCACCGCGTGGCCCGCGTTCGCGTACTCGATCGAGGACGACCGCGAGGCCCGCCGCACCTACGCATTCGTGCTGACGTACCTGCTCGCGTTCGCGTCGTGGGTCGCTCTCGCGCTCGGGGCGCTCGCACCATGGCTCGTCTCCCTGCTGACCGCGCACGCATACCAGCGCGCCGAGAAGGGAGTGCCGATCCTGGCGTTCGCGTTTGCGATCTACGCCGGCTACACCGTGCTTGCGATCGGCAGCGGCCGAGCACGCCGCACACAGCTGAACTGGGTCGTGACCGGCGTCGGCGCAGCCGCGAACATCGGCCTCAACTTCTGGCTCATCCCGCGCTACGGGATGGTCGGCGCCGCGATCTCGGCCGCCGCTGCGTACGTGGTTCTGTTCGTCACGATGACGCTCTACGCGCAGTCCGTCTACCGTGTCCCCTACCAGTGGCGCCGCGTGGCAACAACGCTCGCGGCGGGGATCGGCTTGACCGTCGCGGCCCGCGCCGGCCACCTCTCGCTCGCGCCGTCGCTCGTTCTCGTGCTCGCCTATCCGCTCGCGTTGCTCGTCCTGGGTTTCTTCCAGCCCGCCGAACTCGCGCGCCTCCGGCGACTCCCAGCGAGGGTGGTAGGTTGAGCCGGTGACCCTGGACGCCAAGAAACGCTGGTACGCGCTCGCCGTCATCTGCAGCGCGCAGTTCATGGTGGTGCTCGACGTCTCGATCGTGAACGTCGCGCTTCCGTCGATCAAGAACTCCCTGCATTTCAGCGAATCCGGCCTGCAGTGGGTGATCAGCGCGTACACGCTCGTCGCGGGCGGCTTCCTGCTCCTCGGCGGGCGCGTCGCGGACATCCTCGGCCGCAGGCGCATGTTCGTCGCGGGTCTCGCGCTCTTCACGACCGGGTCGCTCCTCTGCGGGCTCGCGTGGTCGCACGGCGCGCTGATCGCGTTCCGCGCGGTGCAGGGCTTCGGCGCCGCGTTCGTGGCGCCCGCCGCGCTGTCGCTGATCTACGCGCTCTTCGACGAAGGCGCCGACCGCAACAAGGCGCTCGGCGTGATGGGCGCGATCAGCGGCTCGGGCGCGGCGTTCGGCGTGCTGCTCGGCGGCGTGCTCACGAGCCAGCTCTCGTGGAGCTGGATCTTCTTCGTGAACGTTCCCGTCGGCGCGGCGGCGATCGCGGCGACGATCGCGCTGATTCCGGAGAGCACTGCGAACCTCGGCCACCGGCGCTTCGACGTCGCCGGCGCCGCGACCGTCACCGCATCCCTCACCGCGCTGACGTACGCGATCGTCAAGGCGAGCGACTGGGGCTGGGGCTCGTCGAAGACGATCGGCCTCCTCATCGCCTCCGTCGTCGGCCTCGGTCTCTTCGTCCTGATCGAGACGCGTTCCAAGGCGCCACTGATGCCGCTGCGCATCTGGCTGAACCGCGCGGTCGCAGGCGCGAACATCGTCGGCTTCATGATCGGCGCGTCGATCTTCGCGATGTTCTTCATCCTCTCGCTGTACATGCAGCAGGTGCTCGGCTACTCGGCGCTGAAGGCCGGCGTCGCCTACCTCGCGTGTGCGCTGACGGTGGTCTTCGCCGCGGGGATCGCCGGGCGCCTCGTCACGGTGTTCGGGGTGCGGCGCATGCTCGCGACCGGCGTCCTCGTCTCCGGCGTCGGCCTCTACTACTTCACGCACGTCTCCGTGCACGGCACCTACTGGAAGGACCTGTTCCCCGGCTTCATCATCGCCGCGGTCGGGCTCGGGTTCTCGTTCGTCCCGGTCACGATCGCCGCGCTCTCCGGCGTCGAGAACCGCGACGCGGGCCTCGCCTCCGGGATGATCAACGTCACGCAGCAGATCGGCGGCGCGCTCGGCACGGCGATCGCGATCAGCGTCGCGACCTCGCGCATGCATCACCTCTCCGCGATCGGCGACGACTCGAAGGCCGCCTGGACGGGCGGCTTCCAGTGGGCGTTCTGGGGCTGCATCGCCTTCGCCGTCGTCGGTGTGCTCGCGACGCTCGTGTGGATCCGGCGCGTCGAGGTGCCGGTAGCCGAGCCGGCGCTCGGGTACGACTAGGTTCCGGCGTCGAACGCAGCCGCGGCCGTCTGGAGGGCCGCACGCTGTGCGAGACCGCGGTTGACCGCGTTTACCACGGCACGCAGCGAGGCCGTGACGATGCTCGGATGGAGCCCGACGCCCCACACGGCGTCGTCGTCGACGTCCGCCTCGACGTAGGCGGCAGCCGTCGCGTCCGCGCTCGCCGACATCGCGTGCTCGTGGTACTCGCGGAGACGGACGACGACGCCGAACTGCCGCTCGAACGCGTCGACGAGCGCCGCGATCGGCCCGTTGCCGACGCCTTCCACCTCCTGCGGCTCGCCGTAAACGTTCACGACCGCGACGATGCGGTCCTCCTCGCCGCCGCTCGAATGCGTGTACGAGACGATCTCGTAGGGCCGCGCATACGTGAGGTAGTGCTCGTGGAAGACCGCGAGCAGCTCGTCAGCGGTCAGCTC